>JALYGX010000329.1 GCA_030776905.1 Cyanobacteriota bacterium
TCCGAATGTCAAAAGGTGCTTATTTACCAGGAACTTAAAACCTAGTTCTTCTATTGTACATAATTGACCTTCTGTGCCGCCTATACCGCAAGCGGTATAGGCGGCGGAGTGCTAAGTTGTTCCCTAACAGCAAGGCAGCAAACGACTTCGTCCCGCTTCGCTATCTAGATTATCCTTAGTAACCGTGAATTGCTAATAGAAGTTAGGAGGATTCCCCGGCAAATTTGAGGTGAGAAGATAAACCCTCGCTGCCAATTTTGAACTATTAATTAGTTGCCTAAATTACATACAACAGATAGAGGCGACACACTCTTAATTATCTTAAAGCTATGTCTTAAGTAGTATGACGCAGGTCAGAGAAGCCTGATTTAATAAATCTAATAATCAAATGCCCCCTAGACAGAGGATTGCCGCCACCTGTCTAGCAGGACTTCCTCCCAAATTGACATCCCAATCAAGGAGACAAAAGTTATCATGCCAAAGGACTACGACTATAGGCATCCGGAGATAGATAGAGACTGCCAAAAGCAGAAAGCGATCGCGCGCTATCAATGCCTTATAAGTATTAAAAAATCTGACCTTAGTTTCGAGGAACAGTTATTCCTAGAAAACTTTGCAGCGGCGATGCATTACTTATGGGGTTTTCCGAATGCATCAACAAGCGCTGTTAATAGAATTTCTTTTCCGATTAGACACAATCAAGCTAGCTAACCAATCGCAACCAAGTCGGTGAATAACTTTTCAGTCCTCAATGGCTTGCGAGTTCTTGTGGTAGATGATCATGTCGATACCCTGGAATTGGTTACGATCATTCTCGGAGAGTATGGGACAGAGGTAATAACGGCTGCCTCAGCAACGGAAGCCATTGAAGCAATTACGCAAGGTGCACGCGGAGCGATCGCACCATTGAAGCCAAATATTTTAATCAGTGACATAGCCATGCCTGGAGTAGACGGCTATTGTTGCTAAGTTAGCTCAAACCCATCTTAAGTTAGATGAAAGGTAGCCCTGGTAACACGGTAACTTAATGATTATTTAAATCAAGCCGTATGCTTTTAGACAATTCAGATAAATTAGTGGCGATCGAGGATTTGCTCATCGCTGTGCAGTTCTCTAACGAAAGTGAGGTAGAGCTTGTTCAAGGCGAAGCGCTCATTGATTTATCCGAGTTTAACTTGACACCTCAAGAAGTTCAAAAGTTTCAACAGATATTAAGAAAATTAAACTCAGAGCTAGCCAAATCCCTTCAGAAAGCTCATCCTGCAACTTCTGTCATTTCCGAGATTCGTTTCCAGTCAAGCAACACTATCACTTCAAGCCTTAACTCACTTCAATAAAGTTGTTTCTCTATCTCTAGACACATTCCCTAAGATAGAGGCTTACCTGCGCTAATAATCATAAAGTTTAATTAAGGCAATAGCTAGTTAGCAAGGGCATTGCCATTGATAGGACATCAAGCTCTTAGCTCCTGGTCTAGGGGCTTTTTTATATTAAATAAGCGGATAAGTTTTTACCAATTCTTAACTCTGCACAACTTTTTCCTAAAAAGTTCTCTGTTTAGCCACAGCGTACTAATACATCACCTCATTAACTGTAGTTAGTCTGTACCACCCCACTGCCAGATTGGGTTTCCGTCCTTAACACTTTGAGACAAGATTGATGAGGTAAATCCATTGGCATCTGCCAAACCAGTCATGTCTAAAATCAGGAAAACCTTACCATCTATAAATCTCATCCGCAAATGAGATAGCCCTCGATCTGCGCTCGCTCCGGCTGTAGCCTTACACCGACGATATTTAGGGTTGAGCTTTGCTGCCCAAGTCACGCTAAAAGCCCCCCTATCAACAATAGAAAAAGGTTCGGCAAGCGATTTCAAGTCTGCCCTTCCCTTTACGGTGAAACCCCCTTCGTAACCTTTACTTTCCTCGGTTACACTCACCTGTTTGGGACAGCCAGAGTCAGGGGCGTCAGAAGATGGATAAACCTGAAGTACCAATTGTTCAGCTTGGGCTGGGATGGAGAGGAAACATACTGGAATAGCAACTCCCACGCTTAGAAGAAAATTTTTGAAATCCACGTTTAGTACAGCCTCCTTGATTCTTTTTCATAAACTCATTCTCTCTCCTTATCCGTAAGCCTATTGATAGGCTGGGGTAAGTGAGGGTAGGGAGAGCGAAGATGTCCCAAATGTTCGTGCCGGGTGAAACAATTGCCGCGATCGCTACTGCTGTTGTCCCGCAACAGGGAAGCGTCGGTATTGTGCGGCTATCGGGTGGTGAGGCTGTTGCGATCGCTCGTAGCCTATTTCACGCACCAGGGCGTCAGGCTTGGGAAAGCCACCGCATTCTCTACGGATATGTGCGTCATCCCCAAACACAACAACTAATTGATGAGGCACTGTTACTAATTATGCAAGCTCCCCGCTCCTACACTCGCGAAGATGTGGTGGAGTTCCATTGCCACGGCGGGATTATGCCAGTGCAGCAAGTGTTGCAGTTGTGCATCGAACAGGGAGCGAGGTTGGCACAAGCTGGAGAGTTTACGCTGCGGGCATTTTTAAATGGACGCTTAGATTTAACTCAGGCAGAAAGTATTGCAGATTTAGTTGGCTCTCGCTCACCCCAAGCCGCACAAGCTGCCCTTGCGGGTTTGCAAGGCAAGTTAGCCGTGCCCATTCGCCAACTGCGAACCACCTGTTTAGATATCTTGGCAGAAATTGAAGCCCGGATTGATTTTGAGGAGGATTTGCCACCACTCGATGAAGCGGTGGTTATCGCCCAAATTGAGCAAGTATCGGCAGAAGTGAGCGGTATCCTAGCAACTGCCGATCAGGGCGAACTGCTGCGCACTGGCTTAAAAGTCGCCATTGTCGGGCGTCCGAATGTAGGGAAATCGAGTTTGTTGAATGCCTGGAGTCGAAGCGATCGCGCAATTGTTACCGACTTACCAGGCACCACCCGCGATGTGGTCGAGTCTCAGTTAGTTGTTGGGGGCATACCCGTACAAGTGCTGGATACTGCTGGAATTCGGGAAACCGTTGACCGAGTGGAGAAAATTGGCGTAGAGCGATCGCGCCGTGCTGCTCAAGCTGCTGACTTAGTATTACTCACGATTGAAGCAACAACAGGTTGGACAGCAGATGACCAAGAAATTTACGAGCAGGTGCAACATCGTCCCCTGATTCTGACCATTAACAAAACTGACCTGGCTCCAGTTGCCCAAGTATCTTATCCTGAGAGCATTAATCGTGTTGTGACAACCGCCGCCGCTCTCAACCAAGGCATTGATGCCCTAGAAAACGCCATTCTTGAGGCAGTACACACCGACAACCTGAAAGCTGCTGATTTGGATCTAGCGATTAACCAACGGCAAGCGGCTGCCTTAACTAGGGCGAAAACATCCCTCCAGCAAGTGCAAGACACGATCGCTCAACAGTTGCCCTTAGATTTTTGGACAATTGACCTGCGAGGTGCGATTCAAGCATTGGGAGAAATCACAGGTGAAGAAGTCACCGAATCCGTGCTTGACCGAATCTTCAGTCGCTTCTGTATCGGGAAGTAGTTTATTCTCAGCACGCAGCACGACTCTAACTAGAAGCACTGGTGTAAAAACGCAGGGCAAACCGCCAGAAGATGGCAGAAGCAATGAGTAACCCCAATGCCAAGCCTCCTGCACCAATGATCCAGACAACGGGACTACGACCGAGCATGGCTTCAGCAGGTACAGTGGTTAGGAATGCCACTGGCACCACAAAGGTAAAGAAGAATCGGTAAGCAGCAGGATAAGCTACCATCGGAAATCGACCCGCTTCTAATAAACCTCGCAATACCTCAGTGACGTTGTAGATCTTGACGAACCAAATGCTAGTGGCTCCCAGCATAAACCAGAGGCTGTAGAGGCTGGCAATGCCGAAAAGTATGGGTAGGACACTGAGGAGGTAGTTGCTAAATCCTAAGCCAAGGCGTCTACCTGCATAGGCAATAAGTACGCCTCCGAAGAGTACATCCGGCAATCCCCAAGGTGAAACAGTACGGGCGGAAAGCCAGAACTGACTGCCGATGGGTTTGAGTAGTACAAAGTCTAACGTGCCCTGCTGGACTTGCTCGACAATGCGGTTTAGGTTAGGGACAAGAAAAGTAGCAGAAAAACCCTGTAGTAAGGTGAAGATGCCGAGAAGAACGAGTGCTTCCTCCCAGTTCCAGCCCTGAAAGGTGTAGCCAGTGCGGTAGAACAAAAAGAGGCTAAACAGACTGCCGATCAGGTTCCCTAAGCTGCTTAAGGTGGCGATGACGAAGTTGAGCCGATATTCTAACTCAGCCGCGATCGCGGTACTCCAAAACAACCCTAATACCTTGACATATCGTTTCATTTTCTAGTCATATGTGCTTGTAATCACTGCTTACTGAAGACCATTTGGTTAAGGATAGCAAGGGTCGAGATGTGCAGCTACAGGGCGAGCAGATTAGTACGAAAAGTCAACCTAATATACAGCCAACGGACAAGGTTTATCGTTACCCTTCCTTTAAGTACTTAGAGCCAAATTGACAATGATGAAGAAGATTCTTGTAATTGAAGACGAGGTTTTTATCCGAGAAAACCTCATCGAACTTCTTGAGATTGAAGGTTACGAGGTTATGGGCGCTGAAAATGGCGCTGTGGGTGTGGAGTCGGCAAAAGAATATCAGCCGGATTTAATTCTGTGTGATGTGATGATGCCTGAGCTTGATGGTTATGGTGTCCTCCAGGCACTGCGCAAAGATCCACTCACCGCTGCCATCCCGTTCATATTTCTCACCGCTAGTGCCGATCGCAACAATCTTCAACAAATTAGAGAACTGGGGTTTAATGACTATATCCTCAAACCTTTTAATGTCGATAAATTTTTAGCCGCGATCGCGAAGCGCTTCGGTGAAGACCAGTCCTAGCTCGACTAGAAGATTAAATAGCTAGACAGTTCCGCCACTATTTTCTGCCAAACTTCGCTTTGAGGTCGTTAAGTGTGGGTGATTTTGGCGGGGTGCGATTGTCTGAATGTCTGGAAGGGCGATCGCTTTTTACTCCATCGGGTGACCTCATCGACAAGCTAATCCGCTTCAATTGCTCGTTAACTTCCAGCACTCGCACGTTCACAACCTGTCCTACCTTAACAATCTTCTTTGGATCGTCAACAAATCGGTCAGCGAGTTGCGAGATATGGACCAACCCATCTTGATGAACGCCGACATCGACAAACGCCCCAAAGTTTGCCACATTCGTCACTATACCTTCGAGTTCCATGCCAACGGTAAGGTCTTTGATTTCCTTCACGCCTTCTTTAAACGTGGCATACTTAAACTCAGCCCGTGGGTCTCTTCCTTGCTTTTCCAGTTCACTGATGATATCGCGCAGCGTTGGTAAGCCGACAGTATCGCTA
Source organism: Cyanobacteriota bacterium (assembly GCA_030776905.1). Lineage (GTDB taxonomy): Bacteria > Cyanobacteriota > Cyanobacteriia > Cyanobacteriales > Coleofasciculaceae > CADCTM01. The sequence goes on from JALYGX010000329.1 coordinate 5,414, forward strand.
ACGTATTTCTTTAAATCGATTGACTTGAGTTTATCGCCTGCCTGAGATATCTGCGTTAAGGGAACCTTTAGCTCGGAGGCGATCGCCTTTACAACCCCATAACTCTCAGGATGCACCGCCGTATTATCCAACGGGTTATCGCTACCGCGAATCCGCAAGAAACCCGCCGCCTGTTCAAAGGCTTTTGGTCCCAACTTCGGCACTTTTAGTAATTCTCGCCGATTTTTAAATGCACCATGTTCGTTGCGATAACTAAGGACATTTTTAGCAACTGTTGGCGTCATCCCGGAAACAAACGTTAGAAGTTCCTTCGAGGCTGTGTTGAGATCGACTCCAACATAGTTGACACAACTTTCTACCGTTTCATCTAGCTTTGTCTTGAGTAATTTTTGATCGACATCGTGCTGATACTGTCCCACACCAATTGACTTGGGATCGATTTTCACCAACTCCGCCAATGGATCTTGCAAGCGGCGTCCAATACTAATTGCACCGCGCACGGTTACATCTAAATCGGGAAACTCTTGCCGTGCCACATCGCTTGCTGAATAAATCGACGCACCCGACTCATTCACCATTACTTTAATCGGCTGGCGCTGCAACGTTGCCAGAACTTCCGAGACGAATTCATCGGTTTCGCGGGAAGCTGTACCGTTACCAATGGCAATTAGTTCAATCTTGTACTTCTCAATCAAGTTCTTGAGAGTTTGAGCCGCTTGAGTGCGTTGTCCAGCACCCGTATGGGGGAATATAGCCTGGTATTCCAGGAATTTTGCCGTTTCATCGAGGACAGCCACCTTGCAACCCGTGCGAAACCCCGGATCGAGCGCTAATGTTGGCTTCATTCCCGCCGGAGGAGACAGCAGCAATTCCCGCAGATTGGTTTCAAACGTCTTGATTGATTCGATATCTGCATCGAGTTTCTTGGCAGAACGGACTTCACTAATTAATGATGTTTTCATTAGACGGTTGAATGCATCTTTGAGCATTCCCCGGTAAAACGTCCGCACGGCTGGAACTTTGGTACGGATTTCCTCTGACTCCAGGTAAGACAGCACCGTGTCTTCATCGAAGGAGAGTTCTAGGTTCAACACGTCCTCCGTCTCACCTCGGAGGAGGGCAAGCATATTGTGCGGCGCGATATCTTTTACCTTCACCTGAAAGTTCCGGTACATCTCAAATTTGGTAGAACCTTCCGGATGCTCATCTTTTATGCGAGAGACAAATAACCCTTCTTGCATTAAGTAGTCCCGCAGGTAGGCACGTAAGGGAGCTTTTTCCGACACTTCTTCTGCCAGAATATCGGCAGCACCTTTGAGAGCATCCTCGACCGTTTTAACCCCTTTCTCCTCGGAAATATAGTTGGCGGCTTCTGCTTCTAGGGATACAGGCGTTGCTTTGGGATGATTTAGGGATTTAATGAACTCACAAAGCGGTTCTAAGCCTTTTTCTCTGGCAATGGTGGCTCTGGTGCGTCGTTTCGGTTTATAGGGAAGATAGAGGTCTTCTAGCTCGTTTTTTTGTAAGCAGGATTCGATTTGGGTTTTTAACTCATCGGTGAGTTTGCCTTGAGAAGCGATCGCCTCTAGTATCGCCGCCTTCCTTTGTTCAAGTTCAGTCAGGTAGGTAAAGCGATCGGATAAATCACGCAGTTGGACTTCATCAAGAGAACCCGTCCGTTCTTTACGGTAACGAGCAATGAAGGGGATGGTTGCTCCTTCGGCAAAAAGTTCCAGCGCATTTTGAACTTGGGAAGGACTGAGGGAAAGCTCTTTTGCCAGGAGTTGAGGAATATTTAGCATCGGGTGTGTGTTCAGTCTACCTATTACAGGATAAGCTCAAGATTCAGGCATTGGCTCCTTGTAGGAGTTCAGACAGTTGAGTTGAGTTGGGCAATCAAAGTGTTGGTGTTCATTTAAGGAGTGGATGAAATAATACCAAGTTGCAATTTATATGTAGTACTTTCTCTCTCCAAGTCTCCCTCTCCAAGTCTTCAAGAGTCCCCTATCTACTATCTTTGACTGCTACTTGGTATAACTTCGATATTTAGGTAAGGCAAGGCCCTGCGGAAAGCAGACGGTAAGGTTCGCTACATAACTCCATCAGGTTGGCTATTAAGCTGTATAGATAAATTATCATCAGCCGCTTTAATATGTCTGGAGATTTTGAAGATTCATTGATTGCTTGGGATTTGAGAAGTTTAGATATTATAGCTTCTAGTATTTTTTTTACGATGTTACTAGTTTTTCTCAGCTTTTTAAGCCGCAAAAGCTCAACGGGTTTCTTGTTGGCTGTTACTACTACTGGCTTAATAATTGCCTTAGTCATGTTGACACGCAACAATCATGGGTTTGCTTTTTTTAGCTTGAAATTTTAATAATTAGCTGGCTCTTTTTAGCCAATGGTACGAGTATTTGATGAGCGCTGCAATTTCACTCTCCCATTCCTGGAAAAACCTTAGATAAATCCAGCGACAGATCGGGAAATGTGGGAAGAGCGATTGCCTGATTTGGCAAAACAATACGCTTCACAGTGTAGCCAAAGTTTCCTTGCGAATCTTGATAAGGCTCACTGTAAGTTTCTAAGTAATTTTTTACCAAATTGAATATCCAATAGTCAGGAATCCCCGCTTCAGCATAGAGCGGCAATTTGGTTTCTTGGTCATATTTTAAGGTAGAGTCAGCAATCTCAATTACAAGCAGAACATCCGATGGAGTGGGATGAGCGGATACATAATTATCAGCCCGTTTCCGCAGAATGGTAAAGTCTGGTTCCGGTTCGCTGTTTGATGGTAATGTAATTGGATCTTGGCATTGCAGTTTTGCCAGACCTACTACCAGTCCTGCTAGCTCCTCCAGCAGATTTCTGCAACAGGTTGTATGGAGTGTGCCTTTAGCCGCCATCTGGATGATTTCTCCACGAATTAATTCAATGCGGTCATCTTCATGGAAGAATCCCAGTTCTGCTAGACGGTGATATTCGTCAATGGTAAAACGTTTAGCAGTAGTCAGCATCATAGTAATAAATTCGGTAACTAAGTTTACTTAGATCGTAATCCTTTGCAGCGTGCTTCAATAGACGCGATCGCTTTTTTTGACATTCTCATCTTATTCTTGCTCGTACATCTGTTTATGCTTTGCCAAAAGCCGTAAATACTTCTCATTTGCCTTCGCTTGCATCCATTTTTCTTTAAAGATTGCCGCCGACTCAGCTTTAACCGGGTCTACTTCATTGGGTAATATATCTTTTCTGGCTTGAAGCTGGGCTTCTTTAGAGCTTTCTTTTTGAGGATTTTGCTTATATTTACGACCGCTTTTATGGTTAGCGTATCTGCGCGATCGCGTATAACCCATCTGTAAAAACTTCCGCGCCATATCCGCACCAATAAAGTCATCCTGCTCAAGGTAAGCCAGAAATATTTCGTATATTTTCTCGCTCGACTCCCTAGCAATATCAGGAGTTTTGAACCGCCAGTGGGGAAGAATTTCAGATTTGTAAGGTTCCACTAAAAGCACTCCCTGCTCGCCCTTACCCACTCGATAAAGTTCAGGAGAAGTGCGAAAATTGATAGTCTGAAAATCTAAAGAGTAATCAAACGGCATCGTTAATTTTTGTTTTAAATACTAGACTTAAGAGCAAAGTCCTACTTCTATCTTAGGAACGAAACAAAGCTATCCCTGCTATGCTGTCTAGCCCCCAATCTCTCAATACAGCCCTTGCCCCAGGTAATCTGCGTCGAGTACACCACATTGCCTTGAACGTCCACGATATGCAAGCTTCCCGTCATTTCTACGGAACTATCCTTGGCTTGCACGAACTCACGGGCGAAGAAGTACCTACAACCTTGCGATCGCTTGTAGCCGCCGGGAAAGTAACCAACTTCGTCACTCCGGATGGCACTGTCCTCGATCTATTTTGGGAACCTGATCTATCACCACCAGACTCAGACCCCAGTCATGGCTTTACCCGTGCCAATCATCTCGCCTTTGACATCGATGCGCAGTTATTCGATCGTGCAGTTGAGGTGCTAAAGCACAATCAAGTGCCTATCGATCACGGCCCTGTCAGCCGCCCCACGGGACGAGGCATTTACTTCTACGATCCAGACGGCTTTTTGATTGAGATTCGCTGCGATCCGGAAGAAACTTAGGTAAGTCGATTATTTACGCTCTAAGATTTTTAGTTAAGTTTTAGCTTGGCGCTATCGTCTCGATTTTTACTGTTAATAAGTAGGGAGCCAAAATTAAAGAACACTATATAAAGTTATGTAAAATTATCGAAACACAGCCATATCAAGAGGGCGGTGCTTTATGTTTATGTGCATGATTGCGTTTATTTACGTATATCTACTAATTAGAGGGTATTTCTCATATAAATCTAGATCACCCTTAATCCCCTTTTTTAAGGAGGACTTGTGTCTAATTCCCGTGCCCTCCTTGTTAAGGGGGTTAGGGGGAAAGGACGCGAGCCAGTATAAAGTGTTTGCCGCTTAACATTTGTTTGTAAACATTCTTTTAGTCGGTTGCCAGTAATTGTCTAAAACGCTTATTTTTATACATATAAATTATAAATACTTTATAAGAGTTACTTGAATTTGTTGCCGATCTCCGCTGATTGAATTAGTCTTTAGAGGAAGGTGTAATACTTGTCATACATCTGTATGGCAAATTGAAAGGTATCGCAGGATGAAAAGAACGGACTGGCAACCACAGTCCTCTTGGTTCAGTCATCCTATGGGTTGCATACACCAGGGTTATCTAGTTTTTCAGCTTCAACTTCATCAGTTATCTCTTGCGTTTAGAACTTCTCTAAATTTTCACAAATGTAAAGAGAAGTTTAGGGCAAGTTTTGATTAACTGAAACAACTTTTGCTATCAAATCTGGTTCTACTATCCCGTTATTAGAAGTTAGCAAAAGCTTATAGAGACGTTTTCCAGATATTCGGGAAGCAGAGCCATTAAAATCATTTCCCAGTTAGATTTGGAGCCAACTTCGCTAAAAAAAGTTTGTTGGGATGGTCGATGCCGTCTGTAAAAACTATTGCTGCCATAGTGGAGTCACCTTAATACCCATGATTCATTCAAGAACGCTACAAGCATCACAGTATCAAGCTGGGCAATTAGGTAATTTACTAGGGGATTTACAATATGAGCGTGTCAGTGGCTCTATTTATATAGAGACAACGGCTAATCCCGATCGCAAGCCAATGTCTCGCGTTCTAGTTTTGAACAACGGCGAGATTGTTTACGGCGGCTTAAAACTTCCCAATAATAATCAAGACTTTGCCAGAATGATTGGGATTAAGTTGAGTTATAGCTGGG
>JALYGX010000330.1 GCA_030776905.1 Cyanobacteriota bacterium
CTACACTTAGCGCAAAGACTCGGAATTTTCAACCTTTGACCCTATATCTAACATCGCGTATAGTCAGGGTTTAGCTAAACCGACAACAGATTTTAACTATGGTTCGAGAGCTTGAGCGGGAACGCCAACAGCAGGATTTTCCAGAAACGGCACCAGCTGCTAATCCAGTATTTTTCAGAACTTACAGCCGCAGAACGGAACAAGGTCGCGAGAGTTGGAGTGAGGTATGCGATCGCACCACCCAGGGATTCACTAAACTAGGTAGGCTCAGTGATAGTGAAGCTGCACTCTTACGCCGGATGATGAGTCAGCTTAAGAGTCTGCCGTCTGGTCGCTGGCTGTGGGTTGGTGGCGTGTGATTCGTTAGGTCGAAACTGAGATTAGAAAAGGCTTTCAGCCAATTCCAACTCAGGGGAAGACCTGACAGGTTCATAAGGTTTCGTTACAAAGTCCGAAACGGAAAACCGAACAAGACGAGTCATGATAACCGAACCTGGATAACTAGATAATCTTGTAGGTGATTCTGGAAGACTGGAGCCTCACAGTCATTAAATATTCGGTCAAGGCTAGGAAGCTTTCATGAAGTATTTCAAATCATCCAGGAAAGTCCTACCCTCCAAGCGTGGGAGTGAAAGCATATCCCCCAACTGGCGACTGGTTCTCAAAGGTTGAAGCGGGGATAAACGCTGGTAACACCAAACCGTGCGGTGAATCCCAGCAAGCAAGAGCGCATGGATAACGAAAGTAAAGGTACGTTTGAACAGTCGTAAGCCAACAAGCAGCGAAAACAACGGTTGATACGCTGCGGTCAAAATGACACTGAGGAACATAGAGCCTGAAAATACCTCCTTTAGGGACACGCCCTCTTTCCTCCGGCTGAGTAGTACCGTCCTAAACGCTCAAATCAAAGGTTATCTGGAACGAAGTAATCTCTGTATATGCTCTCCTGACAGGTCGATCTCAGGAGTAGGAGCCAAACCGCAAGCTATACAGGGAAGAGATGGAGTCAAAAGCAAAAGCCTACCTGTAACGGGTATGGATATGCTGACAGACTCCCGATGATTTGGAAGATGGAGTTTTTAGTAGCGATGAAAAAGTCTAAAACACGGAGAAATCCGATAGTGGAATGGGCAAACGTCAACTGGCGAAAGCTGGAAAGACGTGTGCTGAAGTTGCAAAAGAGAATCTATCAAGCCTCAACACGGGGAGATGTCAAGGCAGTTCGTAGGTTGCAAAAGACTCTACTGAATTCTTGGTCTGCCAAGATGCTTGCAGTCCGCAAGGTAACTCAGGAAAACCAGGGCAAATCAACTCCTGGCGTAGACGGAAAGGTGGCTCTCACCCCAACAGAACGCTTCGAGGTGGTGGAAAAATTAAAACTAGGTTATAAATCCCCTGCGACTCGTCGTGTGTGGATACCAAAACCTGGAAAAACAGAAAAACGTCCCTTGGGTATCCCAACAATTACTGAACGGGCAAAACAAGCTCTAGTGAAGATAATTCTAGAACCCGAATGGGAAGCTAAATTCGAGCCTAACAGCTACGGATTCCGACCTGGGCGGAGTTGTATGGATGCTATTGAGGGTATCAAGGCAGCAATCAAGCAAAAGAGCAAATATGTTCTGGACGCTGACATTGCCCAATGCTTTGACCGAATCAACCATAAAGCACTGCTAGATAAAATTGGGGCATTTCCCAAACTGCGTAGGCAGATTAAAGCATGGCTGAGGTCTGGTGTACTGGACAAAGGTTCATGGCTACCAACAGAAGAAGGTACGCCCCAAGGCGGTGTGATTTCACCTTTATTGGCAAACATCGCTCTACATGGAATGGAAGGAGTAGTCAAGGCTCTAGCGCGTTCCCTACCAGGAAAAAAGGCAAATAACGAGAAGGAAATTACTCTAGTCAGATACGCCGATGACTTTGTTATACTCCACCCAGACTTGGGTGTAATTCATAAGGCAAAAGCCCTGATTGAGGAGTTCCTGCAAGAGATGGGGCTTGCACTTAAACCTGAAAAGACTCGGATTGCCCACAGCTTGGAAAAGCTGGATGGGGAAGAACCGGGGTTTGACTTTCTCGGATTCAATATTCGCCAATACCCAGTAGGTAAATATGCCACAGGCAAAAACCCGCATGGCAACCCGCTAGGATTCAAGACTTATGTAATGCCCAGTGAAAAGGCAATCAAGGCGCACTACGAGAGAGTGAGTCGGGAAATAGAATCACTCAAATCCTGTACCTCACAAATTGAGCTAATTAAACGGCTCAACCCCATTATCACGGGATGGAGTAACTACTACTCCAAAGCGAATAGTGCAAAAGCCTTTAAGAAGTTAGACCACTTGCTAACTTTGAAACTCATTGCCTGGACAAAAGCCAGACATCTTCACAAATCGACAAAACGGTGGATTAAGAAATATTTTGGCACAATAGGCGGCTCTTCTTGGTGCTTCCGCGCAATCACTGAAGGTAAAAACTTATACCTTAATTACCACGGTGATTACCACATAACGAAGCACATCAAGGTTAAAGGAGCTGCCAGCCCATATGATGGAAATGACATCTATTGGGCAGCCCGAATGGGTCGAAGTGTCGAATTACCAGTAAGAGTCACCAAACTGCTGAAAAAGCAGGAAGGAAAATGCACCGAATGCGGAACTTATTTCCGCGACGGAGATGTGCTGGAAGTAGATCATAAAACCCCGAAGTCTCAGGGTGGAAAGAACATTTACAGCAACTACCAGCTCCTACATAGACATTGCCACGACAAAAAATCCCGAAGAGAGCGTACTCATGACAAGAGCCAAATCGTTGAGGAGCCGTGTGAGGCGAAAGTCTCAAGCACGGTTCTGAAGCCGAGCCACATCAGTGATGGTGTGGCTTAGGGTAATACGGACTGGATTGAAAAGCCGGAGAATTTCTCAGGAGCCTACAATTGCACCAGTACTAATGCGAGTGACTGGCGTGCCTTTGGTCTGATGATGGATCTCGCCATGATGGGGTGTGGCACGGGTGCCGTTCTCGAACCCAAGTACATCAACCAGCTTCCCTCCATTCGCAACCAACTGTGTGTAAGCGTAGAGGGCGAGATTGGTTCTACCCCAGTCACAGAACGTCGCGAACAAACAGAAGTCAAAATTGCTAGCGAAGCGGGACAAAGTCTGGGCAATCAAGTCCAGATTCACGTAGGAGACTCTCGTCAAGGTTGGGTTAAGTCCTATCAAACCTTACTGGAATTATCTACCGATGAGCGTTTTTCTGGCTCTGTCCAAGTCACGATCAACCTGAGCGATGTCCGTCCAGTAGGTGAACGCCTAAAGGGCTTTGGTGGCGTTGCTAATCCTGTTAAGTTACCAGAACTTTATCATCGTTGCGCATCAATTCTTAATAAAGCTCTAGGACGACAATTAAATTCAGTTGAATGCTGCTTATTAATTGATGAAGCAGCAGTAGTCGTAGTTGCTGGCAATGTTAGGCGTAGTGCGGGAATGCGTCAAAGTGCTAGTAATGATGAGTTATTTGCTAATGCTAAAAATAACCTCTGGCAGCAGGATGAAAATGGTAACTGGCGAATCGATCCAGAGCGAGATGCCCTACGCATGGCAAATCATACCCGTGTTTTCCACCATAAGCCAACCTTAGAACAATGTCTTGAAGCTGTTAAAAAACAGTATTACTCTGGCGAAGGTGCAATTCAATGGTCTGGTGAATCTGTAGCGAGAGCAAACTGCGATTTGCTACCAACTCAAGAGCTAAGAAAAGACTTTTTGAAAGCTTACGAACAAGGGACAGCCAAAGAGTGGTTGCAAACCCAGTATCCGAACATGGATGCTTTGGAGCTAGAGCATCGGTTAGCCCGTGTTGGACTTAACCCGTGTGGTAAATAATTTGCCTCACGTTAAAAACCCTACAAAATCGGTAGAGGCTGAGATGTTAATACCGAGGTAAGTAGAAGAGCTAAAAAGCTTCTACCACCGTACAGCGTAGAGAGTGAAACTAGATTAATGGTAAGTAATCTTTATTAAGTAATCTAGAATACAATCTCTCCAAGAGTGTAGGGGTGTGTATAAAGAAAAAATATAAATAGCTATTTTTCTAAGTTTATACATACAAAATGTACGCGGAGCTTACACGAATAATGAAGTGTAAGAACTAGAGGATAAAAAGCCTTTAGGATAACAAAGCTGGAAATCATCGGTTCTAATTTTCACTGCAATCTAGCAGAAATTCATCTCAATCAAATTAATCCATTCAACTACAAAGAACAAGAAGAAGCGTTCACAGCGGGAGCGCTTTCAGTCGCTGTATTGTTGAATCACAAATTTATTGAGGAACGCTACCGAAAGTCAAGGGAGTTAGACCCGATTGTTGGTGTCTCGTTCACTGGCTTGTTTGATTTCTTTGTAAAAGCCTTTGGAGTCGATTGGTTGCGCTGGTGGACAGAAGGACGACCGGAAACCGCAGTAGGCATCAAGTTTAAGCAACAGGAGCAGGACTATCTGAACCGTTGGCGAGAAATCGTGGAACGGGTTGTTTGGGATTATTGCGATCGCCTAGTGGAACGCGATAGCGTTCTAGGCTATAGTCTCAAGCGTCCTAATCGCTGCACGACAGTTCAACCTTCGGGTACAAAGTCCCTGCTTACAGGAGCATCTCCTGGCTGGCATCCCCCAAAAGCACAACGGTTTATTCGTCGGATTACATTCCGCAAGAATGACCCAGTGGCTCTGGCTTGCATTGACTACGGCTACAATGTCATCCCCGCTCAATCTGATAAGGATGAAAACGGCAATCTCCTCAATGACCCCTTCGATCCACGCTGCTCTGAATGGCTTGTGGAAATTCCGGTTGCCGTACCTTGGGCTGATCTACCGGGTGCTGATGAAATTGATATCAGTAAATTTAGTGCGATCGCCCAAATGGACTTCTATATGCAAGTCCAAAAATTCTATGTGCGACACAACACAAGCGCCACGATTGAGCTACGGGAAAATGAAGTAGAGGCGCTAGGAACTCGCATCTATGAAGCAATTCGAGATGATGAAGGCTACATCTCAGCCGCTCTACTAGCACGCTTTGACGATCATCAAACCTTTCCGCGCTTGCCATTCGAGCCGATTGATCGCGATCGGTACGATCAGCTAATGCAGCAAGTAGAACAAAGACGGCAAACCAATGATTTCCATGCCGCTCTGAGTCATTACGATAGCGAAGCGGGACGCGGTAGCGTGCTTGCCGATGATTTAGCGGAAGCAGGACCTGCCGGTTGTGACTCAGATAAGTGTCTGTACGCAGATCAGAAGTCTGTATAGGTAAGCGTTTGTCTGGAATGGCGATCGCGTTCACAAGATGCGATCGCTGCCAGAAATAAAACCGACTTTACGTCCTGACTAAAGTCTCTCTTCTGACCCAGCACGGGCTAAACCCCGCAACGCTTACAGCACTCACAAAGCAGACACGCTAGGATTCCAGAGGAAGCAGTCATACACGAATCAGCAGCACAAGGAGATACAAAAATGTTTTTGGATGAACTAACACCAATTGTTAGAGAACTGACCCAGCAACCGATTGCTTTTTTAGGCGGTTTTTTTTCTGGGGTGTTTCGGCTCAACCTCGCAGATGACCCAGTGAAGAGTTGGCTGGACGAGCAAACTGGTTCTACCCCATACACTACTGCTCCTAGTGGCAGTGAAAATGGCAGAACCAGCGGTCCTCAATCTATTTCTATTGACTAAGACCTAATTTCATGCTTAAGGGTACAGAAGAACCCTTAGCCCCTAAAATCCACCTTGGGGTCTGCTAAATGATAGTAGACCCCTTTACCATCTTGTGTTATCGCAAATGTGAGCTAGATAACAACTAACAGACAAAACAGTAGGCTACGATAATACGATACCTACAAGTTCAGGTCTACCTTTGCTTAAGTTTTTGGTTCTGCAACCGCCTTCGCAGGTTGTTTGCCCTTAAAAATTTTCCACAGGTCACTCAGGTAAGACTTTGAAAAACTTGCATCGTCTTACTCTGCTCTGTACTTCTGAACTTTAGTTCCTCGTTCAGCTTTATCGATCGACATGACCATTTACGTCGGAAACCTGTCTTACCAAGCCACCGAAGACGACTTAAGCTCAGTATTTGCCGAATACGGTACCGTCAAGCGAGTTGTCTTGCCTACAGACCGCGAAACAGGTCGGATGCGCGGATTTGCCTTTGTTGAAATGACAGAAGATGCCCAAGAAGACGCCGCCATTTCTGAATTGGATGGTGCCGAGTGGATGGGACGCCAGTTGAGAGTAAATAAGGCCAGACCCCGCGAGGAGAACCGCAGCGGTGGTGAAAAGCGTAGTAGTCGATTTTAGACCAAGCATCACTCAGTTATTGTCTTTTTAAGTAAATAACCTATAGAGGTATGGAACTGGTCAAACAGTCGTTTAGCCGATTCGATGATCATCTTCCCTTAGTTGGCGGACTAAGAGACGAGTCGTGGTTGAAAATAACACCACTACTCGTCACTTAATTAATGCTTTGCAAAGGAAGTCTTTTTAATCTCCCAGGCAAATACCCAAGCCTCTAGCTGTTTTAACCAGGGTGCTATCGGCGTCTACCGCTTGATATTTGCTAATCGCTGACTCAATCGGCACGTTCACCACCTGACGATTTTGCCAAGTTACCATTTGGTCGTACTGCTCGTTTGCGATTAAGTCAACAGCGGCAACACCAAAGGCTGAGGCAATTAATCGGTCAAGTGACGACGGCATAGCACCGCGCTGGGTATGTCCCAGAACTGTGACTCGTGTTTCTGCATCACTACAAGCAGAGATACGATCCGCTAAGTATTGACCGATGCCGCCTAAACGGCATTCCCCGAAGCGATCGCTAATTTTGACCGCTTCACCCGTTTCTGTACAAACCGCCTCTGACACAATAATCAAACAGAAGTGCCGCCCCTGGTCTTGGCGCTCTTGAATTTTGCGACAAATGTTTTCCAGGGTATAAGGAATTTCTGGGATCAGGATGACATCCGCTCCCCCGGCAATTCCTGCTGAGATCGCAATATGACCAGCATCTCGACCCATGACTTCCAAAATCATCACCCGGTCGTGGCTAGCCGCCGTGAAGTGCAAGCGGTCTAGAGCTTCAGTCGCAATGTTAACTGCCGTATCAAAGCCAATCGAGCGCTCTGTAATTCCCACATCATTGTCAATCGTTTTGGGAATTGCCACAAAGTTAAGATTACCTTGCTGGGCAAGTTTGCGAAGAATTGCCATACTGCCATCTCCCCCAATGCCAATCAGGGCATCGAGACCGAGCTGATGGTAGCCTTCAATGATCTCTTCCGAGCGATCGCGTATCGTTCCATCCGGCATGGGAAAAGCAAAGGGATTGCCTTTGTTAGTCGTTCCCAGCATAGTGCCACCCAGCGTTAGCAAAGTATCAACCTTTTCTATATCAAGGTTGATCACTTGAGGAGGACGGCTCATCAAACCGCCTGTGGCGCGACAGATGCCCAAGACCTCCCAGTTGTATGTACCTATAGCGCGACGAGCTACAGCCCGAATCACCGCATTTAATCCAGCACAATCTCCTCCACTGGTGAGAATTCCAATGCGTTTATGTTCTCCCATAATGCCTTTTTAAAGTTGCTTTGCCATTTTCAACTAAATCTGACCTCAGACATACTCATTTAGATAAGAAAGTCAGTGTAAAGATTCTATTTCTATACTTCGTCTAAAGTTAGACGCCTTCTCAGAAATGCCTCCCTAAGATAGAAGTTAAACAGGATTAAGCATTCGGCAGATTAAGGCAGTCTCATGGGCAAGTGCCCACTAATCGCAACTGGGTTACCCGATAGGGAGGACGAAAATTATGGCAGATGTAGATCAGCCGAGAGAGCAGGAGTACGCCCTGGATCGTGATTGCACAACGCTGTCCCGTCACGTTCTACAGCAGCTTCAGAGTTTTTCAGCAGATGCACAAGACCTCAGTGCGCTCATGAGTCGCATTGCTTTGGCAGCAAAGCTGATTTCTCGACGCTTGAGTCGTGCTGGTTTGGTGGAAGGAGCGCTAGGATTTACGGGGAACGTCAACGTGCAAGGAGAATCCGTCAAAAAGATGGATGTCTACGCCAACGATGTTTTTATCTCGGTGTTTAAGCAAAGCGGTCTGGTCTGTCGCTTGGCATCCGAGGAAATGGAAAAACCTTACTACATCCCGGAAAACTGCCCGATCGGACGCTACACCTTGCTCTATGACCCAATTGATGGCTCCTCGAACGTAGACATCAATTTGAACGTGGGTGCGATTTTTTCGATTCGTAAGCAAGAAGGAGACGACATTGAGGGCGACGCTCGCGATCTGTTACAGAACGGGCATAAACAAATCGCAGCAGGCTATGTTCTCTATGGTCCCAGCACGATGCTGGTGTACTCCATCGGCACTGGCGTCCATTCTTTCACTCTCGATCCCAGCTTGGGCGAGTTTATCCTTTCCAATGAAAACATTCGCGTGCCAGAGCACGGACCAATTTATAGCGTGAATGAAGGTAACTTCTGGCAGTGGGACGAATCAATCCGAAACTACATTCGTTATGTCCATCGCCATGAAGGCTATACCGCTCGCTATAGTGGGGCGTTGGTAGGAGATTTTCACCGGATTTTGTCTCAGGGGGGAGTCTTTCTCTATCCCGGTACGTTGAAGAAACCGGAAGGAAAGCTGCGTTTACTCTATGAATCTGCTCCCCTTGCCTTTTTGATGGAGCAAGCGGGTGGTAGAGCAAGTACGGGAACCCAAAATCTTTTGGATGTTGTGCCAGAAGCTCTCCATAGTCGCACTCCATTAATTGTCGGAAGCAAAGAGGATGTAGCGCTTGTAGAGTCCTTTATTCAGGAACGGGTACGGCAATCTGAAGAAGCGGTAATGGCTAATTCGTAGCCAAAGTTACTTAATAGATTTTAGTCATTCGTTTAAATGACCAAGAACCATACACAACTAGTAGGAGTTAAATAATGACATCGACAGCCAATAATCCTATTTTCCAAATCGAACAAAATTACGGTCAGAGTATCTGGATGGATAATCTGAGCCGTACTTTGATTGAGTCTGGCGAACTCAAGCAGATGATTGAGGAGCGAGGTATTGTAGGAATCACCTCCAATCCTGCCATTTTTGAAAAAGCGATCGTGGGTAATGCGAGCTACGACGGCGACATCGAAGCAGGCATCAGCGCCAAAAAATCAGTTTTGGAAATTTACGAAAATCTGGTGTTTGAAGACATTCGCAATGCTTGCGATATCCTCAGACCTGTCTATGACTCATCGAAGGGACTTGATGGTTACGTCAGCATAGAAGTTCCACCGAACATTGCTAACAATACGGAAAGCACGATTGAGGAAGCCCGACGCTATTACGCACAAATTGGTCGGGAGAACGTGATGATTAAGATTCCAGGAACGAAGATGGGTTTGCCAGCGGTTGAGCAAGTCATCAGCGATGGAATCAACGTCAACGTCACCTTGCTCTTCTCGGTAGACAGCTATGTTGAGACCGCTTGGGCGTACATCCGGGGATTGGAAAAGCGGGCAGAGAAAGGGGAAGATGTCAGCAAAATTGCTTCAGTCGCAAGCTTCTTCCTGAGCCGGATTGACAGCAATATTGATGCACGCATTGACAAAAAACTCTCTGAAGGTGTCGATGACCTGAATATGGAGGCACGGCTCAAGGCAGTTAAGGGCAAAATTGCGATCGCCAATGCCAAAATTGCTTACCAGAAGTTTAAGGAAATTTTCGGAAGCGATCGCTGGAAAGCGCTAGCTGAAAAAGGAGCGAAAGTCCAGCGCCTCTTGTGGGCAAGCACCGGCACAAAAAACCCAGAATACAGCGATGTTATGTATGTCGATGAGTTGGTGGGTCCCGATACTGTCAATACTTTACCGCCTAGCACCATTGAAGCCTGTGCTGACCACTGTTCCCCCGCTAGCCGTATTGAAACGGGTGTTGAAGAAGCCTACCACTTGCTCGAAAGTCTCAAAGATCCCGATATCGAGATCGATCTCAACGAAGTGATGGACGAACTTCTTGAAGACGGCATTGACAAATTTGTCAAGCCCTTTGAGTCATTAATGGCGTCCGTAGAAGAGAAAGTCCAAAAGTTGGCGACCGTGTAAGTTATTAGTCATTGGTCATTAGTTATTGGTCATTGGCGCTCCCCTGAATCATTGCTCATTGACCATTGGTTAAGTGTTCCAAACAACTAATGACTAATGACTAATGACAAAGAACGAATGACTAATAACTAATGACAAAGGACTAATCACAAAACTATGGTGACTCTGTTAGAAAATCCTCTGCGCGTTGGATTGCAACAGGAGCGGACGGCGGAACCCGCAATTCTGGTAATTTTTGGAGCGTCGGGAGACTTGACTCAACGCAAGTTAGTGCCAGCTATTTACCAGATGAAACGCGATCGCCGCTTACCTCCCGAAACGACTATTGTCGGTGTCGCACGTCGCGAATGGAGTCATGATTACTTCCGGGAGCAGATGCGCGAGGGCATCGAACAATTTTCTGATGGCATTGGTGCCGAGGAAATGTGGAAAGACTTTGCAGAAGGCTTATACTACTGCCCCGGTGACATTGATAAGCCAGAAAGCTATCAGAAACTTAAAGCCTTCTTAGGGGAACTGGATGGTAAAAGGGGAACACGAGGTAACCGAGTATTCTATCTGTCAGTTTCCCCCAAGTTTTTTCCAGAAGCAATCCGACAACTCGGCGCGGCGGCAATGCTAACTGACCCAATGAAGAACCGCCTGGTGATTGAAAAGCCCTTTGGGACAGATTTAAGTTCGGCTCAGAAGCTCAATCGAGTCGTGCAAAAAGTCTGTAGAGAAGAGCAGGTTTACCGCATTGACCACTATCTGGGCAAAGAAACCGTTCAGAATTTGTTGGTATTTCGCTTTGCCAACGCTATCTTCGAGCCACTGTGGAATCGTCAGTTTGTTGACCACGTCCAGATTACAGTAGCAGAAACCGTGGGCGTCGAGGACAGAGCCGGTTACTACGAAACCTCCGGGGCACTACGAGATATGGTGCAGAATCACCTGCTGCAAGTGTTCTGCCTCACGGCGATGGAACCGCCCAATTCCCTAGATGCTGATAGCATCCGGACGGAGAAAGTCAAGGTACTTCAGGCAACCCACCTAGCCGACATTAATAACCTAGAAGCTTCAGCAGTGCGGGGTCAGTATTCAGCAGGCTGGATGAAAGGGAAGCGGGTTCCTGGCTACCGAGAGGAGCCGGGAGTTAACCCCAGCTCCACCACACCAACCTACGTAGCGATGAAGCTACTTGTTGATAACTGGCGCTGGCAGGGTGTTCCCTTTTATCTACGAACTGGCAAGCGGCTACCGAAGAAAGTGAGCGAGATCGCGATTCAGTTTCGTGAGGTTCCCTTGTTAATTTTCCAATCTGCTGCTCAGCAGGCTAGCCCTAACGTTCTGACCATGCGAATTCATCCCAATGAGGGAATTTCGCTGCGTTTTGAAGGAAAAATGCCGGGACCAAACCTGCGGACACGCACGGTAGATATGGACTTTAGCTATGGTTCTTCGTTTGGGATATCAACATCAGATGCCTATGATCGCTTATTACTTGACTGTATGCGGGGTGACCAAACTCTCTTTACTCGTGCCGATGAAGTAGAAGAAGCTTGGCGAGTTGTGACGCCAGCCCTTGCAGCTTGGGAAGCACCAGCAGATCCGGCATCGATTCCCCAGTACGAAGCGGGAACTTGGGAGCCAACTGAAGCGGAACTCTTGATCAATCGGGATGGACGACGTTGGCGCAGACTATAGCGTGTTTCGCTTTCCGTGCCCCAAGCAGTCGTTAGTGTTTAAATTGGAGTTGTTAGAAGCGGTTAAATAGCTAACAACTAACCACTAACAACCAACAAATAATGAGAAATAGCTACTAAGGGTGGGTTTAACCAATTTGTTGTTGGGACGACCCATAACCTGGATAAACCCACCCCTACCCAACAACTAAAAACCAAGAACGGCTATGGCAACACAATCTCCTCCGATAGTCTCCATACAACGACCTAAAGATGTTTCAATTAGTGACATTGAGGCAGAACTTCATCAAATCTGGCAAAGCTATGGTGCCAGTGGTGAATATGGGGATTTTCCCGCTGCTATACGGGCATCAACGTTTAGTTTGATTGTCTATGAACCCGAAGAAACCCAACAGCTCTTGGCAGCACTGGGATATTACACCGGTCCGATTGACGGAATTCTCGGACCGCGTATGGTGTCGGCACTCAAGGCAGCACAGAAAGCCTATGGATTGCCTAGAACGGGTAGTGCAGACGACAGCACCAAGGCAAAACTGCGCGAAGAGTATGCTCAGAAGCTCGCCCAAGGTGGGGCAGGGAGTGTAGAAGGAAGCGATAGCAAAGCGCTGCTGCAAGCAGATCGCCTAAAGTATTCCCCAGATCTGGAAGGCTCAGGGATTGCCGATGCGATCGCGGCTTCTAACCCCTGTCGGATTATTGCCCTTTGTCCGATCGCGGGTGAAGATGAAGGCGTTACCGCTCAGGTATCTGCCTCTTGTCCAGTTCAAAAGCATGGGCAGAGTACGCTCGTTTGCTGCGAATACATCACCCTGCGAGGCACTGCTGTAGCCTTAGAACGTAACGTTGGCATGATATCAGCTTTGATGATTGGGGAGCTTCCCAAGTTTCTCTGGTGGAAAGCAACGCCCGACCGTGATTACGGTCTTTTCAAGCGGCTAGCCGAACTCAGCAATAACGTCATCATTGACTCTAGTTCCTTCAACGACTCAGAGAAAGATCTATTGCGGATACAGAGCCTGATCGAAGAAGGAACGCCTATTGCTGACCTCAACTGGCGGCGTCTAGCAGCATGGCAAGAATTAACAGCTGCGGCTTTTGACCCACCAGAACGCCGTGCGGCTCTCAAAGAGCTTAACCGATTGACCATCGACTATGAGAAAGGGAATCAGGCTCAGGCACTAATGTTCTTGGGTTGGTTAGCGAGTCGGCTCAAGTGGCGTCCTACCTCTTTTCAAAAAGAGGGAGGTGATTACGACCTTAGGCGGATTAAATTCACAACTGGAGATAATCACACTGTTGAAGCCGAATTGGCAGGAATCCCCACGGCTGACGTGGGAGAGGTTGCTGGCGACTTAATCAGCTTGCGTTTGGGTTCGACCAACGACGAGGCAGATTGCTGTACAGTGTTATGTTCGGAAACGATGGGTTGTATGCGCATGGAGGCCGGTGGTGGTGCCCAGTCCTGCCGCATTCAGCAGGTGACACCGCTATTTGACCAAAAAACTGAACAGTTGCTGAGTCAACAGTTGCAGCGCTGGGGTCGCGAAGTGCTTTTTGAAGAAAGTCTAGCGGTTACGGCTGAGGTTCTGAAATTAGCTAATTAGTTATTAGTCATTAGTCATTAGTCCTTTGCCAGACTGAGAAATGACCAATGACCAATGACCAATGACATGACTTTAATTATCGCTGGTGAACGGAGTGGGGTGGGTAAGACAACTGTCACGCTCGCTCTACTGTCATCTTTATGCCGAAAGTCTCGAAAAGTTCAATCGTTCAAAGTTGGCCCGGATTATATTGACCCAATGTTTCATCAACGGGTTACAGGGCTTCCCTGTCGAAATTTAGACCCGGTGCTGACTTCGGAAAATTATGTCCAGGAATGCTTTGCCCGTCATGTCCAGGGTGTAAATTACGCTCTCATCGAAGGGGTAATGGGGTTATTTGATGGAGCGTCTGGACGGAATGATTGGGCAAGTACAGCTCATGTGGCACGGCTGTTGCAACTGCCAGTACTCTTAGTATTAGATTGCAGTCGGTTATCTCGTTCTGTGGCTGCGATCGCTCATGGCTACAAAACCTTTGACCCCAGAATACAGCTAGCGGGTTTAGTTTTGAACCGAGTAGGAAGCGATCGCCATTTGGAACTACTCAAAGACGCTTTGGAACCTTTGCAACTGCCCATATTAGGAGTGCTGCGGCGTCAGGATAATATTACAATTCCCGATCGCCATCTTGGTTTAGTTCCCACAGCGGAAATGTCTCAGTTGGATGCATTAATTGATCGACTTGCCCAACTCGGAGATGGCTGCTTTGACTGGGAACGCCTGTCACCGTTGCTCACCCCCCCCGACCTCCTCTTGGTAAGGGGGGGAGCAGAGGTAGTGGAATTTAAAATTCCTCCCCTTGATCAGGAGGGGCTAGGCGGGGTATTAAGGATGCAGGGAGAAATCAATATCCCCATCCGAGTAGCAATTGCACGCGATCGCGCTTTTAGTTTCTACTACCAAGACAATCTGGATATCTTGGAACAACTGGGCGCGGAGTTAGTTTTCTGGAGTCCCCTCACAGATGCCGCTTTGCCTACAGATGTTCGGGGACTGTACTTCGGTGGCGGTTTTCCAGAAGTCTTTGCTCAACAACTAGCAGAAAATACCAGTGCCCGTGAGTCAGTACGAAACGCTGTATTGACAGGAATGCCGACTTATGCGGAGTGCGGGGGGCTGATGTATTTAGGTGAGCAGATTACTGATTTCGAGGGGCAGTTTTGGTCGATGGTAGGAGTATTGCCGACAACAACGGTGATGGGGAAGCGGCTCACAGTGGGATATCGGCAGGCAACGGCTTTGCAAGACAGTCCGCTGCTAAGTACTGGCGCAACCGTTTGGGGGCATGAGTTTCATCACTCCCAGCTAACGGCGATGCCTGAGAAACCGTTGTTTGAGATGCGGGGATATGACCAAAGAGGAGAGAGTAAGGCAGCGACAGAAGGTTGGCGAGTGCATCAGTTACACGCCTCCTACGTTCATCTACACTGGGGGGGGCGTCCAGAGATTCCTGCTCAGTTTCTGCAACGGTGTCAGCAGTTTAGTTAGAAGATGGTGTCAGTTTTCACTTCGGATTAAGTGATCGCACCATTTGATATGCGTTAGGGGCTATCCAAACACACCTTTGTAGATTATTCGGCTTTCAAGCGGCGATGAGTGATAAGAGCAACCAGTTCCACCTCTGAATTATCGCGACAATTAGGGTAACGAGAAATCTCAACGCGAGCATTGAGAATCTGTTTCACTTCTTTGCCCGTACAATTGTTATGCTATCCCTCTTCTGTCACTCTCCGGAAGGTCAATCTCTAGAAGCTTTATCAGTCAAGGAATACAAGCTATCCTATTACAAAAACTTTCTTGTTGTATTTGTTAATAGAAAAAAATCTGGCGATCTCTT
>JALYGX010000331.1 GCA_030776905.1 Cyanobacteriota bacterium
AAACAAAAGCGCGATCACTCTCACAAAGCTGGGGAACGATCGAAAAACTCAGCGACAGCCCACCAACGGCTTGTCCTTCAATCAACAATGGCACTGAAATCCAGGCTTTTGAACCAACCTTGGCATACGCTTGCGCTAAATCAGGATAACTGGCAATTCGGTTTTCTATGGTTTCTACCCAAACAGGTTGCCCAGTTCGCACGGCTTCTGCGAGAGGATAGGGTGCATGAATCGAAAAACTGTGCTGAAAGTCTCCTACATGCTCATAGCCAATCGCTTGAATAATCTCCAGTTCACTGGCATCCGGGTTTAATACGGCAACCAAACCACAACTCGCTCCCAGTGCAGACATTCCCTGTTCAATAATCACCTGAGCAACTTGAGCCGAGGTTAGCGATTCAGACAGAGCCATCATCACCGTGAGCAATCGAGCCGTCCGGTTAGCCGCCAGTTCTGCGGCTAATTTCGCTTGTTGTGTTTCATTATAGAGACGAGCGTTATCAATAGCGATCGCTGCCCGCCGAGCCAAATCTTCAGCCAGGGCAATGTCTTCCAGGCGATAGCGGCGATCGGATTCAGTAAACACAAACGAAACGCTGCCCAAAACGCCCCCGCGTGCCCGTAGCGGTGCAATGATGTAAGACTTTAACCCAACTCCCCGTAAGATTTCCAGGTATTCAGCATTCGGCACGGCGGCAACTAACTGTTCATCTGTAATCTCAATTGCAATTTCAACCTCTCCTGTTTGCATGACTTTAGAAATGCCATACCCGTCATCTAGATGTCTGGGAAAGCGTTGAGCCAACGCCCAGCCAAACTTCACTTTTTCGAGATCTGAATGAGCCACCGCAACACGACCGATCGTGCGATCATCATTCAGTAGATCGACACTACACCAATCTGCAAAATAAGGAACTGCCAGATTTGCAACGCTTTGAAGAGTGTGTTCATACTCCAGTGAAGAGGAAAGGACAGCACTCACTTGTGCTAAAAATGCTGATTGTTGCTGAGAAACCTCTGCTACGGCGCGGGCTGCCTGTTCTTGAACAAGCTGTACTCGTTCTTCTTCGGTTTGCTTGCGCTCAGTAATGTCGCTCAAAGCAGTAATCACATTGATAATTTGCCCCTGTGCGTCAAACAAAGGGGAAGCATTGATCGAGAGAATTGTGCGGGTTCCATCGGCATGGTTAATAGCATGTTCAATGCCATAAATAGGCCGACCTGTTTGCATCACCCGCGCAAACGGCAGTTCATCTTCTGGGAAAGGATGATCATCCACGGTTGTAATGAACCAGGATGGCTCGTTATAGACTCGCTCCTTTGTGTCGCTGCAAGTCAATCTCAAAATCCGCTCTGCTGCCCTATTTGCGGCAATAACCTGTCCGGTAGAATCGAGAATGGTGATGCCATCAGGAATAGTTTGGAAGATGCTCGATAATTGCGCTTCACGTTCGCGCAGAGCCGTTTCTGCCTGCTTGCGTTGTGTAATGTCGTGCATCACGACAACTGCACCCTGTTTTTCACCGTTTGGGGCAATTATCGCCTGTCCAGTTGCTAACAGCATTCGCGCAGTTCCCTGCTGCGGAACAATCATCATTTCCACATCACGAACGTTCTGTCCTTGCAATGCCTGGAACAGTGGAATATCCTCTGTATTCATGCGTGTTTTGCCGTCGGGCAAATACAAGTCATAATATTCGGCCCATCGATCGGGTGGGACTGGCTGCTGAGGTAATCCATGAAAATCTTTAGCGGCTTGGTTAAATACAGTCAATATGCCATCTGCATCGCAAGCCACAATGCCAGCTTGAACGTTGTTTAGAATTGCCTTCAAAAAGTCCTGTTCTTTCTGAAGAGTGGCTTCCACCTGCTGGCACTTGGCGATTTCGGCTTTTAATTGTTGGTCAGTTTGAGATGTTTCAGTCGTGTCTTGCAAGTAAATGAGTAAGCCATCTTCACTCTTGATCAGGCGAAATTTTAACCACTTGTTGAGTGAGGGGTAGTGTGCTTCAAACTCGATCGCTGTTTGCGTTGCGATCGCTCGATGACAATGCTGATATAGTTCAGAGGTAGGGGCGACCGAAAATACTGTCCATATATTTTTGCCGATTAGGTCTTGCCGCTTCCTGTTTAAAAGCTGCTCTGCTTTACGGTTGACATAGGTGCAGTGCCACTCTGAATTAATGGAAATGAATGCCTCAGCCATGTGGTCTACGATCGCCGCAAATCGTGCTTCGCTCGTGTGGCAGTCTGCACAAAACTCCTGAGGAAAATTTCTAGTAAGCTCTTCTCGATGATTTAAGGAGTTTGTGCGATCGACATTCATTGCGGTTAGTTCTGCCTATTTACCTATTCTGTCAGTTATTTTGAGGGAAGCAAGATACAATATGCCCAAAACTCAAGTCATTCAGTATCTCAGCAAACAGGCGATACCGGGAAGGGGATAGTGAGGAAGCTGCTTAACATCTGGTCGATGGTCAATCCGTGCAACTGGGTTAGAGCGCGTTAGTCTAAAGTTGGGTAGATTATTGGGCGTTGCAGAATAGAAATATGAATTAGAGCGATCGCTATGCAATGTCCAAGGTGTACATCAACTCACATTCGTAAGCATGGCTGGCAACCTGGTAAACAAAACTAAAATGTGGAAACGTTTTTCTTCCTGGATTCGTAAATGGTTGTATCCCCTTGTGGCAAGTATTGCTATTACTGGGGTAGTAGGAACAATTTATTTGACAGTGTTTGTCTTGGCGACAGGAGGAGGTTATGCATCTATCAATAATCTTCAAGCGGTGGCTCAAAACCTTGATGTCATCGCTACCCAACCAATTAGTACAAATGGCAGCGTGTGGAATCGAGTTTCAGAACCCTCTTCCGAAGTACTCAAGATTACCGTATATCGCAGTCCCTCCTGTGGATGTTGTGGCGGATGGATTGAACATTTGAAAACGCATGGTTTTCAAATAACAGATATCAAACTATCCGATATGGAAGCACTCAAACAAAAGTACAATTTGCGCGATGAACTGACATCATGCCACACAGC
Organism: Cyanobacteriota bacterium; assembly: GCA_030776905.1. GTDB lineage: Bacteria > Cyanobacteriota > Cyanobacteriia > Cyanobacteriales > Coleofasciculaceae > CADCTM01. Next base: position 3,044 of record JALYGX010000331.1, read on the forward strand.
AATAATTGATGGGTATGTTATTGAAGGACACGTACCAGCGGACGACATTAAACGTCTGCTGAAAGAAAAGTTGAATATTGCTGGCTTATCTGTTCCGCAAATGCCTGTAGGAACTCCTGGTATGGAAATGGGGGATAAAAAAGAACCGTTCGCTGTGTTGGCATTTAATCAAAACGGTGAAGTCGAGGTCTTCAAAGAGTATCGTTCCTACTGATGAGGTGTTCAAGTGGTTCCCAGGTTGGGTTAAAGTGCTGCAAGAAGTGGAAAAGCCGTATAGTTGGCTGCCCAACCTGTCACCTATGACAACTAGTTAGTCCCTGTACACTTGTAGCAGGGAATTTTTTTTAAAGCCCGTGATGAGGATTGAACTCATGACCTCACCCTTACCAAGGGTGTGCTCTACCACTGAGCTACACGGGCGTTAGATCAGGCAAAAGTAAACATTTTTACTTTTTACTGAATTTGTGGTGGGCCGAGCTGGATTTGAACCAGCGTAGGCGTAGCCAGCGGATTTACAGTCCGCCCCCATTAACCACTCGGGCATCGACCCATTTCGTCCACAAATATTGATGTTAGCACAGCTAGTGTCGAATCTTACATTTTTTTTTGAGGTTGATGTCCAGGGCTGCGCTCAACTAGCTTTTAGCGGGTAGTGGGTGTTATCAGCAATAGTGCCTCAGGGCACAATTAAGTCATTAGCTCCCAGGATAAGCCGCTTGCAGTGCCCACCACACAAGGAATCCGATACTACCCAGAACGAGTATTGCCGAAATAGCGATCGCTGTTGGGCTATCGGCTCCCTTGAACTTCATGATTCCGCGATTTAGGTCTGACATAACAATCAACTCCTCGGTTTAACTCAAGCAATGCAACAACTCGAATATATCTTGGTTTAGATTAGCCATTAAAGGGAGATGAGTTCATGATTCAAAAGGTTAATTTAATCCTGATTGCCAAAAATGGCAGCCCATGTAGGCAAGGAGATGAGCCGTGAAGGTATTGCTGCTAATTTTGGCAGTGGTAGTTGGGTTAGTACTGATGTTGGAAGTAGGCTTACGGGCGCTGCTAGGCTTGGGCAATCCCTTAATTTATATTGCAGATGCGGAAATTGGATACAGGCTCGCGCCAAACCAACGCACGAGGCGGTTTGGCAATCGGATCGCGATTAATGAGTACTCAATGCGGAGTCCACCCATTTCGCTAAAGCGATCGCCATCAACGCTGCGAGTGCTACTACTGGGAGATTCGGTTGCCAATGGTGCTTGGTGGACAGACCAAGACAAGACGATTTCAGCACTCATCGAGGCTCAACTCGAAGGCATGGTAGGCGAAGTGACGGGTGAAAGCTTGAAGATTCAGCCGTTTTTTGAGCGCGTAGAAGCCCTGAATGCCTCCGCTAATTCTTGGGGACCACACAATGAATTAGCTTATCTAAAGCGTTTTGGTACGTTTGAGGCTCAAGCGGTGGTGTTGCTGATCAATACCGATGACTTGTTTGCCACAGCACCCACTTCAGCACCAGTGGGACGCGATCGCAATTATCCAAACCACAAGCCTCTCTTAGCCTTAGTAGAAGTGTTTCGTCGCTACGTGCTACCTGCACTACCCCTACCAGAAATGCCAGCCGTGAAGGCGAAGGCAGGGGTTAGCATCAGCGATAGGGAAGCGGTAGCGACGTTAGGAGCATCAGCGCCTCCTTCGGAGGAGGATCGCGTTGGCTTTAACTTAGAGGCAATTCGGCAAATTCAAGCCTTAGCTAATGTAGGGGGTGCCCAGTTTCTACTCGTGATGACACCCTTACTACGGGAAATTGGCGAACCAGGTTCCCGTGACTACGAAGTGAAAGCACGGATGCGCCTCACCGACTTTGCACAAAACCAACAAATTACCTATCTGGATTTTCTAGCGGAGTTCAACGGGATGCAAACGCCAGAAGCGTTGTACCGCGACCACATCCACCTGAGTCCTCAAGGCAATCAGAAAGTCAGCGAACTGATAACGCGATCGCTCCGGCTATTATTGCCGCCAGTAGTGCCTCCAGCTACTACAACCAAAACCACTAGCAGTGACTAAGAAGAAACTCAGGGAAATGGAGATAAGCCCTCACCCCTGATTCCTCTACAATCGCTGCAGCTAGCAGTTTCTTTGTGTTTGCTAAACGTTTCCCCTTAATAAGAAACTGGCACGGCTGAAGAAGCAACGTCACGACGCTCCCTGTCTAAGGAATGCCAGACTTGACCATCCAGCGCCATTTGCTCGATCAGACTTGCCAAACGCAGCGCCTTCAGTGCTTGTTCGCCACCCACAGAAGGCTGGTTACCACCTCGAACACAGTTGACAAAGTGTTCTAGCTCGGCGTGCAGAGGTTCAATATTACTGGTATATACCTTTTCAATCAAACCATCTTGCCGATAAAGCACCTGACCGTAGTCTGTCATGCAGTTGGCGGTCGTTTGCCGATGAATCAGAATCTCGTTATTGAGAAAATCTGCTTCAGTCAGCGAGTTTTTGCAATGTGCGGCAATCCGGCGGATTTTGCGGTGTGTTACTTTGCTAGCCGTGAGAGTGGCGACAATTCCATTGGCAAAGCCCAAGTTAGCCGTTACGTAATCTAAATAACCGGAATCAGAGGCGCGAGAGCCACTAGCTGTTAACCGGGCTACAGGTGAGGCAGCCAGCTCCAACAGCAGGTCAATGTCGTGGATCATCAAATCTAGAACCACAGAGACATCATTAGCTCGGTTTGAATAAGGACTCATCCGGTGAGCTTCCAGAGCCAGCAATTCTTCTGTTTTAAGAACTGCGCTGAGTTCCTGAAAAGCCGGGTTAAAACGTTCAATATGACCCACTTGGAGAATACACTGGGCATCAGCTGCCGCATTCACCAGGGACTCCGCCTCAGCAATACTGGCGGCGATCGGTTTTTCAATTAAGACATGAATCCCAGCTTGCAAACAAGTCATTCCGACTTCATGATGCAGCTTGGTCGGTACGGCAATGCAAACCGCATCCACATAAGGGAAAAGGTCGCGATAATCTTCAAAGAAGCGAACGCGGTACTTACTCGCGGTGTCCAAACCCCGCTCGACATTGATATCTGCCACACCTACCAATTCAACGTCTTTAAGAAGACTTAAAACACGGGTATGATGCTGTCCCATATTGCCAACGCCGACGACGCCAATTCTGATTGGCTGTGGCAGGCTGCGCTGCAAATGGGTATTCGGATGTGTTTGGCATATGCTATTTTTTTGCACTCTTGTCTGCTCCTCCACCACGGGAACTAAGTCGATTTACTTACTCTGAGCCGCCTTAAACCATCCAGATAGTACCACAGCACCTCTAAATGTGAAGAATTCCAAAGCTTTGCCCAGATCCCTTGGATTAAGGAGGTCTTTAAAGCGGTCATTCTGCTTTTATTGTGGTTTTAGTGGTTCTAGAGTTACCTCTAGATGTGTCAGTTTCTCGGTTGTCCATTTAGGACGTTAGAGGAACCAAAAAGTTACAGAGCAACAAGCAAAGCCCACCTCTTTTAAGGGTGGGATGTAGCGCAGGCGCTTTGTTATTCGCCGTCTAGCTTTCTGATTAACTCTCTGAGGACATCGTTCAAGCTGCGTTCCGTCTTTTCGCAGTACTTCACGAGTCGGTCATATTCCTGGTCGGAGCATCGCACAGTTAGTTTTTTCATGCCGTCTATCTGCCGTCACTGTGCTATCATAATAACATGAAATCCCTGAAGTTTAAGCTATATCAGCACAAGCGCAATCGGCACCTCAAGCGGTCAATCAATGCTGCTGGGGTGATATACAACCATTGCATTGCTCTCCATAAGCGGTACTACCGAATATGTGGTAAACACTTGAACTGTGCGCGACTTCAGAAACATATTGCCAAGCTACGGAAGCGTAATCCGTTCTGGCAGTTAGTAGGTTCTCAGGCAGTACAGGATATCTGCCAACGAATTGAGAAAGCCTACCAACTGTTCTTTAAACATCACAAAAAAGGAGTTAGACCACCAGGATTTAAGAAAGTCAAAAAATATAAATCTTTCACCCTGAAGCAAGCAGGTTATAAGCTCCTAGGCGGTAATCGAGTCAAAATCGGGACTCGGATTTATCAATATTGGAATTCTAGGGAAATAGAAGGAACAGTCAAGACGCTGACTATCAAACGAACACCACTAGGTGAGTTGTTTATGGTTATTGTTGTTGATAGCGCCGACGCTCGTTCGCCCTTGGCGTCGCCCCTTGGGCGAAGACACGGCTTAGCTTCGCTATCACAGCCAGAAGTCACGTTCGAGACAAGTAAGATTGCTGGATTTGATTTCGGCTTGAAGGCGTTTCTCACTTGCTCTGAGGGGTTCAAAATTGAAAGTCCTGAGTTTCTCAAGGCTTCACTTAACGTCATCAGAAAAGCGTCTTCCCAGCATTCCAGGAAGCTCAAAGGGTCAGGCGGTCGTGAACGAGCAAGAAAACACCTTGTTCGTCAGCACGAAAAAGTTTCTAACCGCAGACGGAATTGGTTTTGGAAGTTGGCGCATGAACTAACCAACAAGTTTGATGTGTTGTGCTTTGAGACGCTTAATCTTAAAGGAATGCAACGATTGTGGGGACGCAAGGTTAATGACTTAGCTCCATACGACTTCCTGCAAATTTTGGAATGGGTAGCCAAGAAAAAAGGCAAGCAGGTCATCTATATTGACCCTTGGTATCCTTCCACTAAGACCTGCTCTTGCTGCGGTCACGTTTTAAATGAACTAGACCTCTCAGTAAGACGTTGGCGTTGCCCGTCCTGCCATCAGGTCAATGACCGGGACGAGAACGCCGCGCTAAATATTAAAAGGGTTGGGAGTTCAACTCTAGGCGTAGGGGATGTTAGACAGGAGTTACTCCTGCAATCCCTGTCTGATGCCTGAATCCCACGGATTCAATCCGTGGGAGTGGCTCAACAAAAAGGAACTGGGGAAGAAAGAAGAATAAGACAGAGCAATAGGCAAGCCCATTGCAACAACCTGACAAGCCTCAACACTATAGGCTGAAAGTAGGCGCTTTACGGATCGCGCTGTTAGTAGCTCACAACTGAGGACGTTTATCTTGAAAGCAGTAATTTTGTTGTCTGGAGGATTAGATTCTTCTACGGTTCTTTATCAAGCCAAGGCGGATGGTTATGAGTGTTATGCGATTTCCTTTGATTATCAGCAACGGCATCGGCGGGAACTACAATCAGCAGACGCGATCGCACGTTGCGCTAACGTCAAGGAACATCAGGTAGTCAGCTTTGACTTGCGGCAGTGGGGTGGTTCCGCCTTGACAGACGAGAGTATGGACTTACCCGAACATCGCTCTGTCGATCAAATGTCTCAGGACATCCCCATTACCTACGTTCCTGCTCGCAACACGATTTTTTTGAGCTTTGGCTTGTCTTATGCAGAAGCCATCGATGCACAAGCGCTCTATATAGGTGTCAATGCTTTAGATTATTCCGGCTACCCAGATTGCCGCCCTGACTATATCCAGGCGATGCAGCACGTCTTTGAACTGGGGACGAAACAGGGTCGCGAGGGACAAACTATTAAGATTGTCACGCCTCTGATCGACCTCAAGAAAACAGCCATTATTGAGCTAGGCAATCAATTAGGCGTCCCTTGGGAGCAAACTTGGTCTTGCTATGCGGGTGGTGATGTCGCTTGTGGCGTCTGTGACTCCTGTCAGTTGCGTCTTGCCGCTTTTGCTGAACTGGGGTTGAATGATCCACTTCCCTATCAGAGCCAAAATTTCAGGTAACGGAGGCTAAAAAGCCTTCGATGGGTTATGGCTGTGCAAAGACCCTACCTAGTTATTCCCAAATATGTAAAGATTTATTAATATAGAGAGAGAGTATTAAGCTCTAACTTTGTAATATTTAACATAAACGACAAACAAAGGTTTTCATTCATGCCCTATACCGAGGAAGAAGGCGGTCGCCTGAATAATTTTGCCAGAGAGCCGAAAGTGTATCAGGCAGAGCCACCAACAGCAACAGAAAAGCGAAACTACGTCTTTCTGGGGATTGCTGCCGTAGTTTTGGTAAGCGGTTTACTGTTCGTGGCTGTTTCGGCATCCAATATGAGCTAATCAAAAAAGCGATCGCCTTAGGGTATCGGTATCGATTCGATGTGCGATCTTACTTACTGAAAACTTCCTTAGCTGGACAGGGAAAAACCTGTGTAAATCATCAGCTTGCTGACTGTTGAATGGTTTTAATGACATTCAGCGCATTACGGTAATTCTCTGTCCTCCCTTGGCTTTTGAACAGGTCAGCCGCTTTCTGCAAGTCTTCTAAGGCTTCCTTCGTGTTTTTGAGGTTGAACCGAGTCAGTCCTCGATTGTAAAACGCTTCAGCCAACGTTGGCTGAAGACGAAGGGTTTCTGTATAGTCGGCAAGAGCTTGCTGATTCTGGTTAAGCCGATTATGAGTTAAACCCCGGTTGTAGTAAGCCCTGCCACTATTCGGATTGATGACAAGTGCTTGCTCGTAGTCGGCTAATGCGGCTTGATGGTTGCCCAGTTCATCTTGAGCATTACCTCTGCTGATATAAGCGGTGTCATTGTTGGAATTGAGAGCAATGGCTCTAGTAAAATCAGCGATCGCTTGATTGTGATTCCTCAAAACGTAATAGGTATACCCTCTGTTGCTGTAAGCTTGAGCAAATTTAGGGTTAATCCGAATCGCTTCTGTGTAGTCCTTCAGCGCTTTGTCGTAACTACCTACAGTGTGCTGGGCATAGCCTCGGTTGTAGTAAGTATCGGCATCATTGGGGTTGAGTTGCAAAGCCCGATCAAAGTCCGCAATTGCCCCTTGATAATTTCTACTATTGAGTTTATCAACGCCCCTATTATATAAATCCACAGCAGTCAACGAGTTTTGGTCAGGCGCAGCGGCAGGTTGCTGCTGAGTCGGTGGCACTTGAGCGTGGACCACCGGAGTTAGTCCAGCCAGTACCGTGGCAAATCCTAGAATCAGGCTGATTCGATAAGTCGAGTTCATCGTTTTTCCTCTAAGGCAGCATTCAAGCCGAGTGGTTAACTCAATAGACTTCTTGCAAAAATTCCTGTCACCCACAGTAAAAATCGTATAAAAATTTTTTCTCTGTTTTGATAGTTCTTGCTCTTAGTCATGAGTCCCTAGTCATTGCTAACAAAAGACTGATGACACGGCAAGCCTTACTGGGTATGTAATAGACTTACCTAAAATACAATCCTTAATCAACCCCGACCGCAGCAGGGTCACCTAAAGATGAGACAATGGATCAACTGGATTGAAGGGAGACAGAGATGCTCAAAACAGTTGCCGCAGTACTGCTGTTGGTATTGAGCCTGGGGTTGCATGGATGCGCTACTGGTGTCAGCGGTCTGAAAAGCTACGTAGATACTGGTGATGGCTATGAGTTTCTGTATCCCAACGGTTGGCAGCCAGTCAAAGTGACTAATGGACCGGATGTTGTATTCCACGACATCATTGAGCGCTCTGAAAATGTCAGTGTAGTACTAAGCTCGGTTCCTGAAGGTAAAACCCTTGCCGATTTAGGAACGCCAGGAGAAGTAGGTTACCAGTTGCAAAAAAATGCGATCGCGCCTCCTGATTCTGGTCGCAAAGCCGAATTAGTCAACGCCGAAGCTCGTCAGTCTGGAGACAAGACTTATTACCTCCTAGAATACAGCGTCAAACTTCCCAACCAACAACGCCACAACCTTGCCAGTGTTGCAGTAAGCCGTGGCAAACTCTATACTCTCAATGCCTCCACTACCGAGAAACGCTGGGGAAAGCTGCGAGATGTATTTGAGCAAGTCGCCAAGTCTTTTTCGGTTTATTGAAGCGATTCATCTTCAGGGTTTGAGCTAGCTTAAGCCTATGCCTGTAGGTATTAGCGTCAATTCAAAACTCAAAAATAATCAAAACTTCCTTTTTCAACTACTCCACCCTGCTACGCTTCGCCTGACGGCTCCGCAACGCTATCGGGTGGAGATTGCATCTATCGTCCAGCGCAGTTCCGAATACCTCGAAAGGCGCGACGCTCGTTGCCTCGCTACCGCTTCGCTATCGGCTTTGCCTTCATCCGACGACGCATCAGGGTGACGCTGGTGCGGGGAATTCATTTCCCCGCAAGGAAGCGCACCCGAAGGGACGGCTGAAAAACGCCCCGTACTCTCCCAGTCTTGCCGAGAGAGTAACACTCTAAGTGCAACATTCCTGGCTCCAACCAAATCAGCATGAAGAGTACAGCCACATTGCTGACACACGAAAGTTAGACCCTTGTTGGGTCTATTTTCTTGAGATGTGTGACCACAGCACGGACAAGCCTGGGAAGTATAATGAGCATCCACTTTCACAGCTAAGCTCCCAGACAATACAGCTTTGTAGTCAATGAAGCCGTGTAATTCGGCAAATGACCATTTAGCCTTGTTACTGTTAGCCTTGCGCTGTTTCTTCGATGCTTTCTTCCCTGTTTTCTTGGGTCTTGTCCGCTCTCGGATGTGAGTTAAATTCTCCAGTCCAATTAGTGCATTGGGTGTTACAACTTGTTTGGCAATACAGTGATTTGTATCAGCGATAAACCGTCTCTCCCGTCTAGACAATGCAACCAATCTACGGGTTGCACTACGGGTGTCTTTACGCTGCAAAGACTTTCTCGCTTTAACATAACGAGAAGCCTTATGTCTCACCAATGCGCCACTGAAAAACTGAGTCTTGTTCCGAGTATCTGCTGCAACAGCAATGTATCGCTGCCCTACGTCTACTCCCATGACTCGACTAATGTCGGTTGGCATTAGTTCTGGTACTTCTACTTCCATGCTCACCAGTAAGTAGTAAGTTTTAGTAGGTTTTGAGTACCAAAGCT
>JALYGX010000332.1 GCA_030776905.1 Cyanobacteriota bacterium
ATGTGCTATTGCTGATTCTGCATCACATTGTCTCCGATGGCTGGTCTATGGGAGTGCTGATTCGGGAGATAGCCGCACTCTACACCGCCGTTGCTTCTTGTAAAGACGCGCAATTGCACTTCTCTACACCTCTGTCTCCGCTCCCTATCCAGTATGCAGATTTTGCCCACTGGCAGCGCGAGTGGTTGCAAGGAGAAGTGCTGGAAACTCAGTTAAGTTACTGGCGGCAGCAGTTGGAGGGCATTTCTATGCTAAATCTGCCGACAGATAGAACGAAACCAGCCGTTCAAACCTATCGAGGTGCAACGCAATTTCTAGAGCTACCGAAAAGCCTGAGCGAGGCGCTAGACACCTTGAGCCAGCAGGAAGGAGTCACCTTGTTCATGACCTTGCTGGCAGCCTTCCAAGCCTTGCTGTACCGCTACACACAGCAAGACGATATTGCAGTAGGTTCACCGATCGCCAATCGCAACCGTAGTGAGATTGAACGGTTAATTGGCTTTTTTGTCAACAGCTTAGTGCTGCGTACCAATTTATCGGGGAACCCAACGTTTCGAGAACTGTTGAGTCGAGTGCGAGAGGTTGCGCTGGGAGCGTATGCTCACCAAGACTTGCCCTTTGAGAAACTGGTAGAGGAACTGCATCCAGAGCGCCACTTAAACCAAAATCCTTTATTTCAGGTGGTATTTGCCCTGCAAAATGCACCAATGGAGGCGCTAGAACTACCAGGACTAACACTAAGTCCACTGCAATTTGTTGATACGCAAACAACACGATTTGATTTAGAGTTCCACTTGTGGGAGCCAACACGAAACACTGGGCTAGGACTAGATAGCTCTGATGGCATCAGCGGTTTTGTTGTGTACAGCACCGATTTATTCGATGCCGCCACGATTACCCGAATGCTGGGGCATTTCCAAACACTGTTAGAGGGTATTGTTGCGAATCCAGAAGAACGACTTGCAGGCTTACCAATCTTAAGCGAAGCAGAGCGTCATAAACTATTAGTCGAATGGAACAATACCCAGATAGATTATCCCAAAAATCAGTGCATTCATCAGTTGTTTGAGGCTCAGGTGGAGCAGACGCCTGATGCTATAGCGTTAGTCTTTGAAGACCAACAAGTCACTTACCGGGAGTTGAACACTCGTAGCAACAAACTTGCCCATTACTTACAGAAACAAGGTGTTGGTGCTGAAGTTTTAGTAGGACTTTGTGTAGAACGTTCTGTAGAAATGGTAGTGGGAATGTTAGGCATCCTGAAAGCGGGAGGAGCCTATGTGCCTTTAGACCCTACCTATCCCCCTCAGCGCTTAAGCTTTATGCTTGAAGATGCGCAAGTGCCCGTTTTATTAACTCAGCAGCCGTGGGTCGATCGCCTTGGAACGCCTAGCTCACGGGTAATTTGCCTAGACAAAGATTGGCAAACTATTGCTCAAGAAATCGGCGATAATCCGACTAACAACGCTACAGCAGACAACCTAGCGTATATTATCTACACCTCTGGTACGACAGGAAAGCCTAAAGGGGTTCAAATCGAACAAGGTGGATTGTTAAATCTGGTCTTTTGGCATCAAAAAGCATTTGCCGTTTCACCGCTTGACCGAGTAACGCAGGTTGCAGGAGTAGCTTTTGATGCTTGTGGGTGGGAAATTTGGCCTTATCTGAGTGCAGGAGCTAGCATCTATTTTCCCAATGATGAAATTAGGCGATCGCCTGAAAAACTAAAAGAATGGCTAGTATCAAAAGCGATAACCATTAGCTTTTTGCCAACACCCTTAGCCGAAAAAGTTTTGTTATCAGATTGGTCTAATACTTTAGCTTTACGACTCTTGCTTACAGGAGGAGACAAACTCAATCAGTATCCTTTGGCATCCCATCCTTTTCAGGTAGTGAATAATTATGGTCCCACTGAGAATACAGTAGTTACAACATCTGGTTATGTTCCTGTTAGAGAGCAAGCCGATGTAGCACCTGCGATCGGTCGTCCCATTGCCAACACTCAAGTTTATGTCTTGGATGGGAATCTACAACCTGTACCGATTGGCGTTCCTGGTGAGTTGTACATTGGTGGTGATGGACTAGCGCGAGGTTATCTAAATCGTCCCGATTTAACGGCTGAACGATTCATTTCTAATCCTTTTAGCAATAAGCCAGAAGCACGTCTTTATAAAACAGGCGATCTAGTTCGTTATCAACCAGATGGCACTATTGAATTTTTAGGTCGCTTAGACGATCAAGTGAAAATTCGCGGCTACCGTATTGAGTTGGGAGAAATTGAATCAGTCCTGAGTCAGCATCCGGCAGTGCTGCAAACGGTGGTGATGACTCGTGAGGATGCACTCGAAAAGCGGTTAGTAGCTTACGTCGCGCTGAATGCTGAAAATAGTGGTATTCCAGAGCAGATGCAAGAAAGGCAATTGCAGGATGAACAGGTGTTGCAATGGCAGATGCTCTACAACGAGACATACAACCAACCTACTGCCGATTCCGATCCAACCTTCAATATTGTGGGCTGGAACAGCAGTTACACTAATGAGCCTATTCCAATAGAGCAGATGCGCCAGTGGGTGAATAACCAAGTTGCCCAGATTCTGGCTTTACAACCTAAGCGAGTGTTAGAGATTGGGTGCGGGACAGGTTTATTGTTGTTCCGAATTGCACCTCACTGCACAAAATACTGCGGAACGGACTTTTCGCAGGCATCACTAGACTACATCCGCCAGCAAATAGAGGCATCAGATGTTGTGCCCCTACCCCAGGTGACGCTACTCCAGAGGATGGCGACTAACTTTGAGGGAGTGGAGGCAGAAGCCTTTGATGCGGTGATTCTTAACTCGGTTGTGCAATATTTTCCCAGTATTGATTATCTTATGCAGGTACTGGAGGGAGCAGTAAAGGCATTAGCTCCCGGTGGCTATATCTTCATCGGAGATGTGCGTAGTCTGCCGTTGCTGCCAGCGTTTCACGCCTCTGTGCAACTGTATCAAGCAGAACCCTCGCTCACCTGCGAACAGTTGCGGCAACGGGTGCAAATGCAAATGTTCCAGGAAACAGAGCTAGTCATTGACCCAGCTTTCTTCAGCGCATTAAAGCAACGCTTTCCTCAAATTAGTGATGTACAGATTCAGCTAATGCCGGGTTCTCATCATAATGAGTTAACTCAGTTTCGTTATAATGCGATTCTTTATATTGGCGCTGAGAGTGACCTCCCTAATCCCCCTTACCAAGGGGGGAGCGATAAGCAGTCGAAATGGCTTGACTGGTGCGAGGATAAGTTGACAGCGGCAACACTGCGTCAGCTATTAGTTGAGAACCAACCAGAGATATTGGGCATTACCCATGTTCCTAATGGGCGGGTGATAGCAGCAGTTAAGACAGCAGAATGGCTGTCGGGCACAGAAGAATTTAAAACGGTAAGTCAGATGCGTGAAGCTCTGCAAAGACTTCAGAATGTAGGAGTTGACCCAGAGTATTTTTGGGCATTAGCTGATACGCTACCTTACCGCGTTGATATTAGCTGGTCAGATTCCGGTAGTGAAGGACACTACGATGTGGTGTTTGTACAAAAACAGACAATAGCTAAGAACGCTATGCTTCCACTCAGCACTCAGCACTTAGCACTCAGCACTCAGTTACGTCCGTGGCGTTCTTATGCCAATAATCCCTTGCAAGCCAAGGCAACCCGGAAGTTGGTGCCGCAGTTACAGAGTTATCTGACAGAAAAGCTACCTGAGTAC
>JALYGX010000333.1 GCA_030776905.1 Cyanobacteriota bacterium
TAAAAAGCACATCAACTTAAGGTATATCTATGTCATTGAAATTAAATGTTCCAACCCTTGTCGATGCAAAAGAAGCACAAAAGCTTACTGAGGCTATTGCGACAGTTGATCCAACAGCCAAGGTAGATGTAGATATAGAATCCAAGACAGTCACAATAGAGGCACCTGACTCTGGAAAACCAGTCGCTTCTGAAGAATCACTTAAACAAGCAATTACTGCCACTGGACATTCAATCAAAGAATAACTTTTACTGTTAGGGTTATTCCTGTTCTGCGATAGTAAGTAAGATTAAACACTGGTAACTTTGCCTACAGGTCAAAAGATTCTAAAACTCCTGCGATCACTCTTAGCCAGGGCGATCGCAGGAGTTTTATATTGGGTCAAAGCAGGAGTGCCAACAACCTAAAATTTCAGCGTTTGGGCGACACGGCGGCAACTACAATCAATTAGACTCAGCACTCTTAAGATGTTGGCGGCTTGTCCCGCTTTGCCAAATCCGAGGGTGGGCGATCATTACTCCATGCCCACCATACACGACCGCATTGACACTGATAAAACTCCTGCCACTTCCTGCTGTAGTCCTCAGTCAACACAGGCGATCGGCGATTCATCCAAACTCGATCAGCCTCTCTAGAAGAAGCGTGGCAATTTGGACAGCAGAACTCTAAGGCGTGAGTTGCCGATTTTGTCCATTCAGGGGGGACTGGGCTAAAAGCGTCCATGTATACGTATCCTTTGATTTAACTGCCGAAGAAAGCGGCTACTAGCTAGATACTGTTTCTAGTGTGACAATGCTTAACGTTATGTGAACCTTAAGTTCAAATTCTTTACAATCTACCTATGCCTATTTTAGGATTCCTCCTGTACTGGAGCTATTTTAAAAAAATTTAGGTGTTAAGTTTTGAGTTTTGAGTGGGATGTGTTTGCAGGGAACATAAGGATGCAAGCGTTTCTCCTCTCCTTGCCCTATCCTCATAATTACTAATTCCCAGCCCCTAGTTCGATGAATCCAGAGCCTGAAATTCGCCGATTGATTGAGCTGATGCCTGCTTCTGGGCGGATGATGACAAAAATCGTGAGCAAACCGCAACAGAATACGGTAATTGAAAGCCCCTTTCCCTTACCCTGGTCTCAAGAGCGACCAATTTTTATTAACTTCGATTTGTGGCGTCGCTTGCCTAAGCCTCAGCGAGACTTGCTGCTGTTACGGACAGTCAGTTGGCTAGTTGGTATCAAGTGGTTTAAGCCGGACTTGTATCAAGGCGTAGTTCTGGCGGGACTTTTAGGGGGGATATTGGAACTGGCACAAGCGGATGCCGTGGGGGTTGTGGTAGCTACGGGTTTAAGTGCGATCGCCGGAACTCAAATTTTGCGCGGCACTCGCAGTTCTGAGTCCCAACTAGATGCTGATGCTGGTGCCATTAAAGTCGCAACTCGGCGCGGCTACACTGAAACGGAAGCCGCGCAGCATCTCTTAGCAGGTATTGAAGCGGTTGCCCAGATTGAAGGGCGTTCCAGCTTAGATTTCACGGAATTGCTTCGCTGCCAGAATTTAAAAGCGATCGCAGGACTCTCTCCGGTAGGTGTCCCCGATACTGTTAGGCAAGAGTGGTGATGAGTGATGAGTGCTGAGTGCTGAGTACTGAGTCTCCTTTGACAAATCGGCACGTTAAATGCATAGTGCGACAGCTTTACACTATGAATGCAGCACTAAACCCTTAAGATCTATTAAGACCCCTGACCAAGTTGCCCCAGCCTAGAGATAGCTGAGGCAAGGAATGTGTATATGATGCTCGATACTAGTTCAGTTCTAGAAGTATTACGTCCGGTACAAGACCCCGAACTCCGTAAGAGTTTGGTGGAATTGAATATGATCCGGAATGTCAAAATTGACAACGGTTCGGTTAGTTTTACCTTAGTCTTGACGACACCCGCCTGTCCCTTGCGGGAATTTATAGTGGAGGATTGCCAGAAGGCAGTCAGGCAATTACCTGGGGTCGAAGAAGTTGTGGTGGATGTCACGGCGGAGACACCTCAGCAAAAACCCATCCCTAACCGTACTGGAATTGAGGGTGTCAAAAATATTTTGGCAATTTCCAGCGGTAAGGGTGGCGTGGGAAAGAGCACTGTGGCGGTAAATGTGGCAGTCGCCCTGGCACAGTCAGGAGCAAAAGTCGGTCTCATTGACGCTGATATTTATGGACCCAATACTCCCACCATGCTGGGGTTAGGGAATGCCAAGGTGATGGTGCAGCAAGGTGCCCAAGGAGAGGTGCTGGAACCCTCCTTTAACCACGGCGTCAAATTGGTTTCAATGGGCTTTTTAATTGACCCAGATCAGCCTGTGATTTGGCGCGGACCCATGTTAAATGGGATTATTCGTCAGTTTCTCTATCAAGTCCAGTGGGGTGAATTGGATTATCTAATTGTGGATATGCCACCGGGAACGGGTGACGCCCAGCTAACCTTGACGCAGGCAGTGCCGATGGCAGGGGCGGTGATTGTCACGACGCCTCAAACCGTGGCGTTGTTGGACTCTCGTCGAGGTTTGAAGATGTTTCAGCAACTGGGAGTTCCGGTATTGGGAATTGTGGAAAATATGAGTTACTTCATTCCGCCAGATATGCCAGAAAAGCAGTATGACTTGTTTGGTTCTGGAGGTGGCGAGAAGACATCGAAGGAACTGGGTATTCCCTTGCTGGGTTGTATCCCCTTAGAAATTTCATTACGGGAAGGAGGCGATGTGGGAGTGCCAATTGTCGTTGCACAACCAGAGTCAGCTTCGGCTAAAGCACTCAGCGCGATCGCTTCTCAGATTGCGGCTAAAGTCTCTGTCGCTGCCCTCAGCAGTTATTAGCCATGAGGAGGCTTTTAGTGTAGTATCAAAATCTTTGTTTTGTAAAATTCCTGAAACTCAAGCTTTACCAAGGCAAATTAATAACAACAAGGCTAAGAACTGCTTTATATGATGTTCCAAAAGTCACTAATGGGTATTCGCTGGAAGTTTCTTCTAGCAGCTTGGCAACAATTAGACTGGCCGCTGTTAATAGTCAGCGTTGGTCTCACCTTCCTGGGAGGGGTGATGATTCGCAGCGCTGAACTTTACAATGGGCAGACAGACTGGTGGTGGCACTGGCTCATTGGCGGTATTGGCTTGACGCTGGCGCTATTTATTGCTCGATCGCGCTACGAACTTCTCATTCAATGGCATTGGATTGTTTATGGCATCACTCTTCTAGGTCTGATTGCCGTGATGATCGTGGGTACTACTGCCAACGGTTCTCAAAGGTGGCTGGCTATCGGTGGCATCCAGCTTCAACCATCCGAATTCGCCAAAATCGGGTTAATTATTACTCTTGCGGCGGTTCTGCATTCACAACCCGCCTCAACCCTAGGCGCTGTTTTGAGAGTCTTAGGTGTTGCCGCAGTTCCCTGGATGTTTGTATTTTTGGAGCCTAATTTGGGAACCTCACTGGTGTTTGGTGCCATCACTCTGGGGATGCTCTACTGGGGGAATGCCAATCCTGGTTGGTTGTTGCTGATGGCTTCTCCCATTGTCTCAGCAATTATCTTCAGCGTTTATTTGCCGGCTTGGTTCGTTTGGGTAGCGGCGATGGTAATTATCGCATGGCGCAGCTTCTCTTGGCCTTTGTTGGGAGCAATTGGGGCTTTGGTAGTGAACGCCGTTTCAGGACAATTAGGACACGTCTTGTGGGGTCTCCTGAAAGATTATCAAAAAGACCGACTGATTCTATTTTTAGACCCCGACAAAGACCCCTTGGGGGGAGGATACCACTTAATTCAATCTCGAATCGCGATCGGAGCAGGAGAATTTTGGGGAAGGGGACTTCACCAGGGAAGCCAAACCCAACTCCGCTTTATTCCAGAACAGCATACTGACTTCATCTTCTCCGCCATTGGTGAAGAACTCGGTTTTATAGGCGGCTTGTGTGTCCTCTGTGCCTTCTGGTTTCTCTGCCTGCGCTTGGTAATTATTGCTCAGAATGCTAAAGACAACTTTGGCTCTCTACTAGCGATCGGCGTCCTCTCAATGATTGTGTTTCAGACAGTTGTCAATATCGGGATGAATATTGGCTTGGCTCCCATCACTGGCATTCCCCTACCCTTGCTGAGTTATGGGCGATCAGCGCTACTGGCAAACTTCCTTGGTATCGGTCTAGTGGAGTCCGTTGCCAATCATCGACATCGATTAAAGTTTTAGACTCTAGTCATTGGTTATTGGTCATTGCTCATTGGTAAAGACTATGGACTAATAATTAATAGCTAATGACCAATGGCTAATAACTCCTAGTAAGCTAGAAGTACAAACTCAGTTAGTAGAGACTCATGATTCTTCCAGGTTCGATTGTTCGCGTGATCAATCCCGATGAAACCTACTACCATTTTGAGGGACTAGTCCAACGAATTAGCGACGGCAAAGCGGCTGTCTTGTTTGAAGGAGGCAATTGGGACAAACTCGTCACTTTCCGGCTATCTGAACTAGAAGCTGTCGAACCAAAAGTGGGTAAGAAGGGTAAATAGTTATTAGTCATTAGTCCTTGGTTATTAGTCAGTGGTGACTTTTAACAAAGGACAAAGGACAAAGGACAAAGCTATGCGTCTTCCTCTACCCCAGTTTACAATTGGCGATCGCCCTTCTAACCACATTGCAGAGGTGATCGAAACGGCGACGACGGAATTTTTGGCACAGTGTTTGGAGCCAGAAGATTTAAGCTTTCCCGTCATGCCTCCCTTTGGCAGTTGGGTGAGGTCTGTGGACGAAGAGTCGGGCAATCAAGTTTTGGCAGTGGTCTATTATGCCACTACCAGCCCGATTGATTCCATTCATCGAGCTAGAGCGTTGGGGTTGTCCCTAGCAGATTTGCGCGAACAGCAACCTCAGATCTTTGCCATGCTCAAAACGGAATTTCGTGCTGCTATTGTAGGATTTCAGCCTCCTTATCAGGGGGCGAATGGTTCCAAACATCATGGTGGTCCAGTCTATCAGTATCTTCCACCCCGCCCGCCGCAAATTCATCAAGCGGTTTATCAGTGCGACCCGGAAGAAATCGTTCATTTTAGCGAGCAACTTGACTTTTTAAGAACTCTCTTGCAAGTGAATGGAGCGCCAGTCGAGGCACTGACGGCAGCCGCCATTCGAGAGGTTTATCAATTACGTAAGGGCGATCGCGATTGGTTAGTGAAAGCAGGGCGAACCCTGAGCGTGTTACTAAAGGACGATTATGACCGCTTACGCTATATTTTGAGCCAACTGCACTGGTAATCGAGTCAAGTATACACGGCTAAAGCTGCTGTGCTTTGTGGAAATTGGGAACAGTCGATCAAGTACGGAGTTAGTGGTTTTATCCAAAACTCTCAGTCCCCACTTCCAAGCTAGATACCCTGAGTAGCAGCGTACAAGGAAAACATAAAGCCTCTCTTGGTAGTGCGCATTACTCACGAACGCTCCGGCGCACTGCACAGTCAATACTTTCAAGTTAGGTTTAATAAATCTCTCTCTAGATAGTCAATATATTCATTAAATTTTCTGTAACTTGCCAAAGAGGCAGTTGAGGTGGCATCTGCTTAGGAGAGGATGCCACATAAGTTGGTTTCGCCTCAAAGCGCTGCGCTTCAAACTCCTGACTGCTATATCCAATCAGAAATTCCAATGGAATCTATTGCCGAAGTTTTAAAGGAACCCATTGTTCCGTTTGCCGTTTTGCTCGTAGTCATTTTGTCTGTGCCCCCCCTCTTCGAGCGGCTACGACTGCCTGGACTGGTCGGTCTTTTGGTAGCAGGCGTCCTGTTAGGTTCCAATGGGTTGCAGGTGCTTAATAACAAATCAGAAACGATGTCTTTGCTATCGGACATCGGGTTAGTCTACCTCATGTTTGTTGCTGGTCTGGAAGTGGACATGGAGCAGTTCCGCCGCACGAAGAATCGCTCAATGGGGTTTGGTAGCTTCACCTTCGCAATCCCGCTAATCATGGGAACGTTAGTGGGGCGTCTGTTTAACTTTGACTGGAATGCTTCAATCTTGATTGGCTCTTTGTTTGCCTCTCACACGCTATTGGCATATCCCATCGTCAGACGCTTGGGGGTTGTGAACAACGAAGCGGTGACAGTAACAATTGGGGCTACCATTTTCACCGACATTGGTGCTCTTTTAGTCCTAGCCATCTGTATCGCCATTAGTAAAGGAGAATTCTCAGCGGTCCGGCTGGCAATCTTGCTGAGTTCCTTGGCTATTTACTCAGTCGCGATCCTCGTCGGCTTGGATAAGTTGGGGAGAGAATTTTTCCGTCGCTCTAAGGACGACCAGGGCAACCAATTTTTGTTTGTTCTGCTGGCGTTGTTTCTGGCGTCGGTGGGAGCGCAGCTCATCGGCGTGGAAAAAATTATCGGGGCATTTCTTGCGGGTCTCGCCGTGAATGACGTTGTGGGCGATGGACCGGTCAAGGAAAAAGTCGAGTTCGTTGGTAGCGTACTGTTTATCCCGATCTTTTTCGTTGACTTAGGCTTGCTGGTTGATCTCCCCGCCTTTATTAAAAGCCTTAGCACCATTTGGTTGACTGTCGCGATTGTGGTGGGTTTGATTGTTAGCAAACTTTTAGCAGCCGTGCTGGCGAAGTTTGTCTACCGCTACAACCTACCAGAGATGATGACGATGTGGTCGTTGTCAATGCCACAGGTAGGTGCGACGCTGGCAGCAACGCTGGTCGGCTACCGGGCGGGAGTGCTTAATGAAGGGGTTTTAAATAGTGTAATTGTGTTGATGCTGGTGACTTCTACACTCGGACCCATTCTGACAGCCCAATTTGCACCTCAACTGCATTCATCAGCAACACTTGCACCAGACGATACCTCTAAGGAGACACCAAGAGCAACCGCTGACAAGGGCGAGTTTACAGTGGTGGTGCCAGTATACAATCCCCAGACTCAGCGGTACTTGATGGAAATGGCAACGTTGTTAGCACGGCACGAAGGCGGTCGAATCGTACCGTTGGCGATCGCTCAAGCTCATGCTCGTATGGACGCGCCGGAGATGAATAACGCGCTCCACAAAAGCCAACTGTTGCTCACTCAAGCCAAAGAACTCAGTCGAGAATTAGGCGTTGAGGCGTCACCACAACTGCGAATTGAGTACAACACCGCTCAAGGCATTACCCATGCCAGTCGAGAACTAGATGCCAGTTTGATCGTGCTGGGTATGAGCGGACGCACAGGGTTCACCGCACGCTTGTTTGGCAATGTGACTGACTCTGTCCTCTGGGCATCTCACTGCGTAGTTGCGGTGGCTCGCCTTTTAGATTCACCGTTGAAAATCCAGCGTATTTTGATACCGATGGAAAACTTAACACCATCGGTGCTGCGTCCGGTGCGGTTTGCCCAAATTCTCGCTAGTGTTAATCAAGCTCAAATTACCTTACTGCACGTATGCCAACCCAGAACCTCAAAAGGTAAGATTGCCTGGATTCGCTCTCAGATGGAAGTGATAGGTTCTAAGGTAACGCCTCCAACTCTCCCCGTAGAGATTGAGATCGTGCGTGATCAGAATGTAACGCAAGCCATTCTGAAGGCAGCCCAATCTCACGATTTAGTTGTATTGCCAGCACTACGGCGTCGGGTTGGTGCTAATAGTTTAGCGCTCGGTGAAGTGACTACCCCCTTAGTGCAACAGTTGACTTGCTCGATTGTCCTATTGGGAGAACCACAGGAAACTCCGACAACTGTTCTTGCCACTAAGTGATCGCAACCCTTCAGAATCAGCTTTCTGCTTTAGCGGCGCTGCCATGTCTTCCACTGACTACTTTTCCAGTTTCAACTGCGCTGCTATCTCTTCCAGTTGCTGCTTTTCTAGTTTCAACTGCGCCGCCATTTCTTCGAGTTGCCGTCTTTCCTGTTTCAAGTCTTCTTCTTTAGCCTTCAACTGTGCTGCCATGACTTCCAGGTGATGCTTTTCTGGTTTCAAGTCTTCTTCCAGGCTTTGAATTTGTTCGCGACGCGCTTCCATTTCCAGATTGCGGCGCGTCAAATCCTGACTTTGCAACGTTAGCTCTTGCCGCCACTGTTCGGCGCGTTCTGCTTCTTCCTGTAGAAACGTTGAAGTTGTCCCACCCGTCAGGTATTTCTGTACCAAGTCCAACACCCAGTCTTTGGCGTGTTGAATACTCAAGATCTCTTGATTGTCAGAAAGCTCCACCAAAACCAACAAGCTTGCTGGCGGCAAGTTGATGTTGGTGAGTAGGGAAGTTTCTGGGTTGATGACTGTCCAGGAATTTTCAGACTGTTGGCAGGCTAGCAATAGCAGTTCCACCCCGCCTACACTTTCATTGTTTTGCACTTGGGCCAGGTGTAGCATTGCCTGTCAGTTGTTGGTTGTTGGTGGTTAAAACACTCAAGAGTTATCAGTGAGTCGCTTGAGGCGATCGCGTAGAATTTCTGCTTGTTTTTGAGCTTCAGCCAATGCCTCCTTAGCACCCTGCACAACTTCCGGTGCAGCTTTGCTGACAAAGTTCTGATTAGCCAAACGCCCAGAAAGAGATTTAATTTCCGCTTCCACTTTACCTAAGTCTTTTTCTAACTTAGCGCGACGAGCGTCCACATCTATGACTCCAGCGAGGGGAATCAACACTTGTACAGTGCCGACAACACCTGCCATTGTCATCTTGAGTTCTGTCTCCAGTGCCGGGGTGATAGTCAATGTCGCCACCTTTGCCAAATCTTGAATGTAGGATTGACCTGCTTCCAATATTTGCCGTTCGGCACTACTCCCACTTTGCAGGATAACCGACACCTTTACTCCTGGCTTGACATCTGCCTCTGCCCGCAGGTTGCGGATGGTGCGAATCGTGCTAATCAACAACTCAAACTCTCGTTCCAGTTCCAGGTCGATGGCGGTGGCTTTCCCATTTGAAGGGGATAGCTTGGATGACCAATTGCTGAGGGCTGAATCTTGAGTATTGAGCATTGCCTCCTGAGTATTGGACGCTGTCAACGGATCGGTTCCCTCCTTGCCGACAATTTGGGCTTTGAGCGATCGAGTTGCCGCCACTAACTCTTGACGATTTTTGCTGGTGAGCAAATAGCGGTAAATAAACCAAATTGTATATCCAAGACCCAGCAGTTCAAACGTTGATGACACTAATGGGATGTCATTAATGGCGCTGATGGTTGCTAGCACCACTTTAAGAGCAACAATTGCCACGAAAAGCAGACCCAGTACAATTAGAGGCTGTTGATAACTACGGAAGAACTGACCCATGTTCCGGGGCAGTTCAGATAAAAATCTTGCTCCCTGGTTCCAGATGTGCTGCATCTGAGGCAAAGATTTGTCAAGGGACGCTGACTCAGAATTGGGGATTGATGTTGGCGGTGAATCTTGCTCATTCCCCTCAACTTCGCTTCGGTTTTCCCATTCCCCAGCCTGGGAATGAAGTGAATCTGGATAAGATTGAAGGGCCAAAACTAGGGGCGAAGCATTAGTGTTTTTGTCTGTGGCACTCACCATGAACCCATCGGGGTTCATGCTTCGCCCGTAAAGGGTATGCCAGATTTCTTCGGTGATATGGGGCATAAACGGATGGAGCAGTTTCAGAATCCCTTCCAGCACATAGGCAAGAGTCTGCTGTGCAACCCGCCGCGACGTTGCTGAGGCATCTGAGCGCAGCCGCGATTTTACCATTTCAATATACCAGTCGCAGAAGTCGCCCCAGATAAAGTCATAAAGACCTTTGGCAGCTTCTCCCAATCCGTAAGTGTCGAGGTAGTCATTGGTTTGACGTACCACTTGATGGAACCGGGAGAGAATCCAGCGATCGCTTAATTCTAATCCTCCTTCTGTGACTTCGAGCAAATCCAGGGGAGAACCCAACTCTTGAGGAGTTTTGCCATCCAAATTCATCATCACGAATCGGGCAGCATTCCACAGTTTGTTGGCGAAGTTGCGCGACGCTTCCACCGACGCCGACTCATCCTTCTTGCGATCATATTCCAGTCGGATATCTTGACCTGCCCCCGCCACTTCCCGAATTAAAGCGTAACGTAGCGCGTCAGTACCGTATTTATCAATCAGGATTAGGGGGTCGATGCCATTATTGGCAGACTTCGACATTTTCTTATTGTTTTCATCCCGCACTAACCCGTGGATGTAAACCGTCTCAAACGGCATTTGACCCGTGAAGTGTCCCGCCATCAGCGTCATCCTCGCCACCCAGAAGAAGATGATGTCAAATCCGGTAACAAGGGTTGTTGTGGGATAGTAAGTTTTCAGGTCTAGCGTTTCCTCAGGCCAGCCCATTGTGGAGAAGGGCCACAGACCAGAAGAAAACCAGGTATCGAGAACATCTGGGTCTTGTTTTAGCTTGACTTCTTGCCCAAATTGTACAGTAGCTTTCTCTCGTGCCTCTGCCTCGCTATGCGCCACGACAAACGGCGTAGTGTCTGTAATCTCACCGCCTGTCTCACTCACGGCATACCAGGCAGGAATTTGGTGTCCCCACCACAACTGGCGCGAGATGCACCAGTCTTTGAGATTGACTAGCCAATCGCGATAAACCTTTGTCCAGCGTTGGGGAACGAACACGGGTGAGTTCTTTTCATCGAGGAACTCCAGGGTGCGGTCAGCCAGGGGTTGAATTTTGACAAACCACTGAGTGGAGAGGAGGGGTTCGACGGGGACTTTTCCGCGATCGCTATAGGGAACCGTATGCTTGTAATCCTCAACTTTTACC
>JALYGX010000334.1 GCA_030776905.1 Cyanobacteriota bacterium
CATCTGTATAGCCAGTTATCAGGATGCGGATTGTCTCTGGGAAGCGGTCAACCGTCTTACTCAAGAATTCTGTCCCGTTCATCTGGGGCATCCGCTGGTCGGATATGATCACAGCCATCTCCCCTTCTTTATCTAGAAGTTCAAGAGCCTTCATTGCCCCATCAGCTTTGAAGACGCGAAACTCCCGCCGAAAGGTTCTGTACAGCAAGTCCAGATTGTCAGGCTCATCGTCCACTACCATTAATTTGAGTTTGCTTCGATCTGCCTGACTCATGTACTCACTCCGGTTCTCTGGTTAGTTAGAGACGACAGCTTGAAAATAATCATCCAATTGATAGTTGATGGCGTTGTAGCCTACCAAAAACTGGACAAAATTCTCAAGGCATACTTCCCGCTTGAGATGACCCTGGTGTTTAAGCAAGAGGGTGGGTAATTTGGAAGATTGTGCTGGCACGACCATTGGTAAAGAATTGTTCTACTGTCCCTTGCTATCTTAGTCTCATCTCCCCTCTTGACATTTAGTGGTGCTTGTCTTCATCACCACACGTGCCCGTTAATGCTTAGAGAGACTGTCTGTTTTTGGTAAGGAGCGATCGCCTTTTGATAGCCTTTCTGATCGCACTCTTACTGACCGAAGTTCTCCAAGGCACACTATATTAATGCATTGGGTACTACCTTGACATCCTTATAGCTTAAGCTATGTGAGTTTTCTTAGTTGTGGTTCTGTAAAAGAAGCCAGCCGTATTAAATTACTGCTGGCTTTCGTTTAGTCAAATACAGAATCACTACTGCTGATAGACAGACCATCCAGTCATTTGAGTCTTGTCGGTTCTATAACCCCGCAGGCAACCGGAAGTAATAGCTTAACCCACCAAGCCGGAGCGGAGAGCGCGAACCGCCGCTTGGGTACGGTCATCGGCACAAAGCTTATTCAAGATATTGCGGACATGGGTCTTGACAGTTCCCACGGTAATGTATAGTTTTTCTGCGATCGCCGCATTACTGCAACCTTCAACAATTAGCTGCAAAACTTCTAATTCCCGTTCTGTCAAAGGGTAAGCTTCAATTAACTGGCTGTACTCAGGTTCAGCCGCACTGATAGTGACGGTTTTCATGGCTGCCGTCGCATCAGCCCCTGCTTCATTGACCTTGGTTTGCTTAAGAACAATTCTGGCAATTGCTGGGTCGATCCAAGCGTTACCTTCATTGGTGACTTGTAGCGCTTCTAGCAAATTGTCAAAGCTGATATTTTTCATGCAATAGGAGTCCGCACCCGCCGCAAACGCTGCCATTACCGATTCTTCGTTATCCTGCAACGTCAGTACCAAAATTTTCGTTTGGGGTGCCTCTTGGTCGGTAGATTGAGCGTCCTTGAACCGCCTTGTCAACTCAATCCCGTCCATGTCGGGAAGACCGATATCAACGATACCGATATCCGGCTTGGTCGTTTCTAGTAAGTTCAAACCTTCAGCAGCATTAGCCGCCTCGCCCACAAATTCAATTTCACTACGCTGTTGTAGCGCCGTTCGGATACCGACGCGAGTCAGGTCATGATCTTCAATAAGAGCAACGCGAATTTTACTCATTGTCAACGTCCAGGGTGGGGGTTTTGTAGCGTTTATACAGGAAGTTTATAAAGTTTTGCCGATCACAAGAGTGATGTCCCCCCATCGGTAGGGGTAGGGATTTCTGCACTTCAGGTAGATTCTAAATATTACAGTCTTTTGACAAACGTCCTTTACCGTTAGCTTAAATTCCTGCCTTTAATACCGACATTTTCTTTTGTCTGTCGGATGTAGAGTTAAGGCTGTGGGAAAGAACTCATAATGAATACATCCTTTAATCATACTCACAACTTGCCTGTTTCTGACAGCGACCGTGAAGCTGCACAAATACCCCAGTGCCTCGAACGGCGATTGGAGGTGAGTGAAGCAAGAATTCGCCAACTTTTGGCAAGCCTACCTCAAATTGTTTGGCTTGCACAAGTCAACGGGGCGGTGACTGAGTTTAACCAGCGTTGGTACGAGTATACCGGGTTAACTGCTGTAGAATCACTGGGTTGGGAATTTCTTAAAGCGCTACATCCCGAAGACCGCGATCGCATTATTGCCAGTTACCCTCTAGCGTTAAAAAAACCACAAAGCTACGAACTTGAATGCCGCATTCGGGGAGTCGATCGCACTTATCGCTGGTTCAGAGGACAAAACACACCCGTGATGGGAGCAGACGGGCAGGTTTTGGAGTGGGTTGGCACTTACACGCTCAAAGCCGAACCCAGGCAATACTCAGCCCACCCGTGGCAAGAAAGCCCAGACGCTGGCACTCCCCAAAAGAACCCCTTACAACTTCAGGCTGAACTAACCACTCAGCTAACCGTAGGAAATCGGTATCCAACTAACTCACGAGTCAGGAAGCAAGCTACCGTTAACAAAGACGAGTTAGCCCAACACCGCCTCCGCAATCTGCTCAAAGAACTCTCCTACACCATTGTTTGGGAAGCTGAGGCAACAACCGAGCAATATACCTTTGTCAGTCAAAGTGCTGAACGAGTCCTAGGCTATCCCGTCGAGCAGTGGCTCAACGAGCCTGATTTTTGGGTCAACCTAATTCATCCAGAAGACCGACAGTGGACGATAGCTCTATACCGCAAGGAAATAGGTCAAAGCCGAGATTATGAGCTTGAGTATCGCTGCCTCGCAGCGGATAATCGGGTAGTTTGGTTACGCGATCGCGCGTATATGGTTCGGGATGACCGAGGTGAGGTTCACAAGCGACGCGGTTTGATGGTTGATATTACCCTGGCAAAGCACGCCGAGGCAGAACTCCAAGCCCGAACGCGACAGCAAGCCGTTATCGCTCAACTCGGTCAACAGCTACTCTCAGGTATTGACGTTTCCGTACTAATGGATGAAGGGGTTGCCTTAATCTCCCAAGCGCTAGCGGTAGAGTACTGCAAAGTGTTGGAATTACTACCGGATGGCAATAAC
Organism: Cyanobacteriota bacterium; assembly: GCA_030776905.1. Classification (GTDB taxonomy): domain Bacteria; phylum Cyanobacteriota; class Cyanobacteriia; order Cyanobacteriales; family Coleofasciculaceae; genus CADCTM01. The sequence goes on from JALYGX010000334.1 coordinate 2,988, forward strand.
CTGCTGCTTCGGGCAGGAGTTGGCTGGCAGGAAGGGTTGGTGGGGCAGGCAATAATCGAAAGCAGTCCCGATACCCACGCAGGTTATACCCTGCACTGTCATCAACCCGTGGTCGTAGAAGACCTGCGCCGCGAACGCCGCTTTCAAGGTTCCTCCTTGCTGCACGAGCATAACGTGGTCAGCGGCATGAGTGCAGTTATTGAAGCGATACCTAATTCGGATAGCGGTGAAGCTAACACCTCCCTTCGCCCTTTTGGCGTGTTGGGGGTACACACCAGCCAACGGCGGACATTTAGCCCTAGTGATGTTGATTTTCTCCAGTCGGTTGCTCATGTATTAGGGGCAGCAATGGAGCATCAGCGAGCGGATGAAGCCTTGTACGAGGCAAGAACCCAACTGGCTCAAAAAAACACGATGCTGAACGAGACTAGGACGGCTTTAGAAAAGCGCTCTCAGGAACTCGATCAGTTTGCTTATGTCGCCTCTCACGACTTGAAGGCACCCTTAAGAGCGATCGCCCATTTATCGCAGTGGATCGAGGAAGATATTTCTGACCAACTCGGCGAAGAAAATCGCTATCAAATGCAATTGCTGCGCGGGCGTGTTAACCGCTTAGAAGCTCTGATTGAGGGGCTGTTGCAGTATTCTCGCGCCGGACGGTTCAAGACAAAGTCGGAATTGGTGGATGTTGAAGCGTTGTTGAGACAAGTTATTGATACCCTAAACCCACCCGCTCAATTTAGGGTAGAAATATCGTCGGGAATGCCAACGCTGTTGACAGAACGTTTCCCGCTTCAGCAAGTATTCACTCAGCTCGTCGGTAATGCCATCAAACATCATCCCTCACCACAGGGAACCGTGAAAATCAGCGTTCGCGAGTACCCGGAGGCTTATGAGTTTGCTGTGGCAGATAATGGTGCAGGCATTGCACCTCAGTTCCACAACCGAGTTTTTGTAATCTTTCAAACGCTGCAAGCACGAGATGAAGTAGAGAATACGGGTATTGGGTTAGCGATCGCGAAAAAGATTGTCGAAAGTAAAGGAGGTTTCATCCAATTAGACTCTCAAGAAGGTCGGGGAGCCAAATTTTCCTTCACATGGCCTAAGTCTTTGAGCAATTCGCGATCGCTCGCCTCCTAACTTGAAAGTGCTGAGTGCTGAGTGTTGAGTAACGAGTGACGAGTGCTGAGAGGAATATTTTCATTCTTTACTTTGTGCTAGAGAGTGCTTTGGGGTCTAATTCGATACGCTAATGCACCCAACTCATGAATCCCAGTCTCTCCCCATCACGCCATCAGCTCATCGCCCTATCACTCTACATCTCCCTAGCTGCCAACAGGAGCATTTTTAATGATGGATGCCTCTAAACTTTCGCCTTCGCGGCGTAAACTTCGACCTGATTTTTCAGTTCGCTGGCGAGGCGCTTTAATTATCTCGATTCCAGTGATTTGTTTGTTCGCTTCAGTTCTTGTCATTGGTGAACTGCGCTCTAAAACTCTAGCTGCCATCGAGCAGGAGAAACAGAGTCAGCAAACCCTTTTAGAGGCTGATCGCTTGTTAATCGCCCTCATTGATGCTGAAACAGGGGTTCGAGGTTACGCGCTCACTAGGCGTTCGGAATTTCTTGAACCGTATTCCCAGGCAAAGTCTCTTCTACCCGTATCGCTGCAAGCGCTGAGGGAGCAGGTGCGTTCCAATCCCGTACAAAGCCAACAATTGCAAGGGATTATCGCACAATCCCAACAACAAATGAGCCTTTTAGAGCAGCTTCAAAGGATGAGCGAACCTCAAGGAGTAGTCACACTAACGAACCAGTTGGGCAAAAGCAAGGCGCTCATGGATGAGCTGCGCCAGAAAATTGCAGCGTTTGCCGAGCAAGAGAAACGCATCCAACGCGATCGCGAAGCGCAAGTGGTGCAGTGGCGGGACTTGACAAACACTGTCCAGTCGATTGCTTTAGTCGTTGGTCTACTGGGAGCGATCGGCGCTTTGTACCTTTTCAACCAGTTAGACGAAGAATTGGTAGAACGGGCAAGCCGTTGGCGCGAAAGTAACTTATACCTCGAAGCGGTTTTCGACAATGTTGTGGATGGAATTATCATCCTCAACGAGCGGGGCTACATTCAGTCGGTTAATGCCGCGACCCGCGAAATCTTTGGCTATGAACCGCAGGAAATTCCTGGTAAACACCTGCAACGATTGATTGGCGAATCGTTTACCGATGATAGTGGCAAAGTAATGAGTTGGTTGCTGGGGAACCAGAGAGACAAGCTACGACTTCAGCAAGAGACGGTAGGGTGTCGTAAGGATGGGACAACCTTCCCAATGGAGTTTGCCATTAGCGAGATGCAGTTAGACAATGAGCAACTGTTTATTGCGATCGTGCGCGATATTACCGAGCGCAAGCAGTCGCAGGAAACCTTGGTCAAACAAGCCCAGCTACTGGATTTGGCAAATGACACGATTATGGTGCGCGACCTCAACGATACGATTTTGTATTGGAATCAAGGCGCTCAACGGCTATACGGCTGGACATTAGCTGAAGCTGTGGGTCAATCCGTCCACAGCCTGATAAAACCTGAATTTGCTCAACCGCTAACCCAAATCAAAGAGAGGTTGTTCCAAGAGGGGTACTGGCATGGAGAAGTGGTACATTCCCGACGGGATGGGACACCTGTTACCGTTGCCAGTGGCTTGACTTTGCAGCGGAACGAATTCGGGGAGCCAGTAGCCTACCTGGAGATTAATCAAGATATCACGGAACGAAAACAAGCAGAAGCCGCTCTACGTAAGAGCGAGGAGCTATATCGCACGTTGGTGAAGAACTTCCCCAATGGAGCTGTGTTTTTGTTTGACGAAGATTTGCGCTACAACATCGCTGAAGGCACGGGATTAGCAAGCGCCAATCTAGACAGCGAGACACTGACAGGTAAGACAATTTGGGAAACCTTACCGCCGGAAACCGTTCGAGTCCTAGAGCCAATCTATCGCGAGGCACTAAACGGCAACGTTACGGTTGCGGAAATTTATTTTGGCGATCTCCTTTATCAGATCCACGTACTGCCTGTAGTCAACGCCGATGGAGAAATCTTGTCTGGCATGACGATGACGCAAGACATTACCGAGCGCAAAAAAGCAGAGGAAGCATTGCGAGCGCGTGCGGACGAACTGGCGCGGATGACGACGGTACTTGCCCAAACAACGGCAAATTTGGAGAAGCGCAACTCGGAACTCGACCAATTTGCCTATATTGTGTCTCACGATCTCAAGGCACCTTTGAGAGCGATCGCTAATCTCTCGCAGTGGATTGAAGAAGACCTCGAAGACCAATTGACCGAGGACACGCGACACCAAATGGACTTGATGCGCAGTCGCGTGCATCGGATGGAAGCCTTGATCAATGGTCTTTTACAATATTCCCGCGTTGGACGGATGCGGGCTGAAATCGAGCTTGTGAATGTCGAGGAGTTACTGACCGAAGTCATCGATTCTTTAGCACCACCACCAGAAGTCACGGTCAAGGTGATGCCGGGAATGCCAACGCTGATGACCGAACGTTTGCCCCTAGAGCAAGTGTTTGCCAATTTAATCAGTAATGGAATTAAACACAATCAACGACCGAATGGGCAGGTTGTAATTTCAGTACAAGACCAACAAGACTTTTACGAATTTGCTGTTGCCGATAATGGCTCAGGCATTGCTCCTGAGTTTCATGAAAAAGTTTTTCTCATCTTTCAAACCCTAGAAGCCCGCGACAAGGTAGAAAACACAGGGGTAGGATTGGCAATTGTCAAGAAAATTATTGAAGACAAAGGAGGAGCAATTTCCCTGATATCTGAGCTAGGTCAGGGAGCAACCTTTCGTTTTACCTGGCCTAAACAAGTCATAGGACGAGGAGCAGAGTAATGGACGAGAAAAAAACAAGTCTTTTACTAGTTGATGACGATGAAGTTGATGTGATGACCGTAAAACGGGCTTTTAAGAAAAATAACATCACCAATCCGCTTTACGTAGCCAGCAATGGGTTAGAGGCATTAGCCATGTTGCGAGGCAACGAAATGCCAAAGTTGCAACCCGGACAGCGAAGACTGATTTTACTTGACCTAAATATGCCGAAAATGGGTGGAATTGAGTTTCTTCGCGAATTACGAGCTGACCCCGAACTCAAACCTTTGCCCGTGATCGTGTTGACTACCTCGAATGAGGACCAAGATAAGGTGGAAGCGTACAATCTCAATGTGGCAGGGTATATTATCAAACCTGTAACCTTTAGTAAATTTGTAGAAGCCGTAGGAACGCTGAATAAATATTGGACGCTGAGTGAATTACCGTAATTGAGCGATCGCACATTCAACTCGCCTAGATAGTAGAAGGCAATAACGAGTAAAAAGCCTTCTCTATATACTTTTCTCTCTTCAGTCCTCACAACTAGCAGACTCAGCGCTCAGCACTTAGCACGGGCTACGCCCCCCAACGCCAGAGCAGCACTCCTAAAAAAACTGGAAAATTAACCCGTCAATGTGTAGAGCAATAAAAAAAGAGATTTTTACACAATAGGTATTAAGCAGCCAATAGCCAGGAGCTAGTAGCGTGCCAGCTAACAGCCAATTATGGAAGAGACTATAAAGATACTAGTGGTGGAGGATGATGAGGTCGATCGCATGGCGGTACGCCGAGCGCTCAAAACGGCTGGTATGTCAGTAGACCTAGTCGCCGCCGTTGATTGCAAAAGTGCGATGGATGCTATCGCCCCCCACGGTGCTAATGCCACCCTGAATCAACAGGGTTTTGACTGCGTTCTCCTCGACTATCGCCTGCCCGATGGCGATGGATTGAATCTAGTGCAAGAAGTCCGTGCTGCCGGACTCAAACTACCTTTGATCGTACTGACAGGTCAGGGAGACGAGCAAATTGCTGTTGAACTGATGAAATCGGGGGCATCAGACTATCTGCCCAAAAGCAAACTCTCTCCAGAAATGCTCTCCCGGAGCGTGCGTAATGCGGTTCGCATCTATCGAGCAGAAAGGGATGCAGCACTAGCGACGGAGCGGTTGCGTGAAAGTGAAGAACGCTATCGCTTAGTTTTAGAAGGTTCCAATGACGGGATTTGGGACTGGGATATTGTTTCTCACCAGATATATTGCAATGACCGTCTCTATGAAATTACGGGTCTTTCAGCGGCTGAAGTAACGGCTAGTTACGACCTTTTTTGTAAGCTGCTGCATCCGGAGGATCGATTAAGAATTAGTCAGGCGGTGGCGGATCACCTGCAAGACAACGTTGAACTCGATGTGGAATTTCGACTGTTACATACCTCTGGAGACTATCGCTACTGCATTGCTCGCGGGAAAGCTTGGCGGGACGCGAACGGGCGACCCTTCCGGATGTCTGGGATCGTCAGCGACATTACTGAGCGTAAGCGAGCCGAAGAATCCCTACGGTTTTTGGCTGAGGCGAGTGCCTTACTTTCGGCTTCCCTAGACTACGAAAAGACTCTAGAGAGCCTTGCCAAACTGGCGGTACCTTTTCTGGCAGATCTGTGCATTGTTGATATTGTTGAAAACGGTACGGTGCGCCGGATGGGTATTGCTCATGCTGACCCGATTAAGGAGGAGCAGGTGCAGCTACTGCAACACTGCTACCCGCCCGACCTCAACGGACAGCACCCAGCCATTAAGGTGTTGCGTTCCGGCGTCTCGCAATTAGTGCCGGAAGTCACCGATGAGGTGCTGGTGTCGGCTACCCGCGATGAGTTACACCTGCAAATTGTTCGCGAAATAGGTTTTAAGTCCTACATGATCGTGCCGCTTTTGGTGCGAGGTCGCACTCTTGGGGCAATATCCTTTGTCAGCACCCAAAAGGAGCGTCGCTATAATTCAGGGCATTTGGCTCTGGCGGAGGAACTTGCCCGTCGCGCCGCGTTATCCATTGAAAATGGTCAGCTTTATCACGAGACCCAGGAAACGAGCGAGAACCTGCGTCAGGCGATTTTGATTTTGGGAGAGCAGCAGCAGCAACTACGGATACTCCAGCAGCTCACGAACTTACTGAATCAGCGACTAACTGACCTACCGGGTCTGTTACGGGAAATGGTTCAATCTGTGGCACAAGCGATTCCCGGTGCGGAGTTTTGCTTTATTATGCTCAACAACCCTCAATGCAACGGGCTAGTCTTGACGGTGACAGCGGGGATTGAGACGGAAAAGCTGCGATTGGACAACGCCTTTTCCCCGAAGGACGGATTGTTATCTCAGGTATTTTTGACGGGCAAATCTCAGTTAATTCAAAGTAGCGATCGCGACTCCCCACACTCAGAAGAGATTCCTGCGGCGATTTACGCTGTAGCAATTGAGTCGGTGCAGGCTGGGCGATTGGGGGTATTGGCGATCGGGAATTGGGAAGATAGGACGGCTTTTGATGAGGAAGACCGAAACCTGCTAGTGGCGGTGGGTGAACAGGCAGCGATCGCTATTGATAATGCCCGGATGATTAAAGCTTTGGAGGAGCAAGAAGCTCGTTTAGAAGATCAAAACGACACGCTTGGGACTCAGAACCAAGAACTGGAAAACCAACGCCAGCAGCTTCAGCTACAAAACCTGCAATTATTGGAAGCCGCACGGCTGAAATCTCAGTTTCTTGCCACTATGTCCCACGAATTGCGGACGCCGATGAATGCCATCATTGGTTTTTCCCAGTTGATGTTGCGCAAGCGCCAAAACCCACTGACGCCTCAACAAGTCGATATGATGGAACGCATTCTCAACAATGGCAAACATCTGCTAACGCTGATTAATGAAATTCTCGATCTATCCAAAATCGAGGCGGGACGTTTGGATTTGAAACTGGAAGCGTTTAACCTGGTGACGCTGGTAAGCTCGACCATTGAAGAAATCCGTTCTCTAGCGGATGAAAAGCACTTAGCGTTGCAGGTTCATAGCGATTTACAAAACCAAAACGCGATCAATGACAGCTTTCGTCTGCGGCAAATTTTGGTTAATCTCCTCTCCAATGCCATTAAGTTTACCGATACTGGCACTGTTGAAGTGGAAGTAAAGGAAGCTTCGCCAGATCGGATAGTGTTTACTGTCAAAGATACGGGGATTGGTATTGCCCCGGATGAATTGGAACATATTTTTGAGGAGTTCCGGCAAGTCGATCAGAGCCTCACTAAAAGATATCCCGGTACAGGCTTAGGGTTGGCAATCACAAAATCATTAGTTGAGTTGATGAAGGGAACTATTACAGTTGAAAGCCAACTCGGTCAGGGTTCTACATTCCGCATCGAACTGCCACGCACAGTGCAAGCTTCACCTTCCAGCCACGATCGTACAAGTCCTCTTCCAACTCAGTTAGGAGCCAGCACGTCAGATAGCTCCGTCTTACGCTCCACTCTCGGAGGCTCTCGACCGGGAAGAGTGCTTTATTAAGCAGGTATTGACTTTGCAAACAGATTCGAGTTACTGAACTACCAAAAAGTTTTGGAGTAATTGGCAGTAGGCAAGAGCGATTCCCTTCGGGGTAGCTTCGCTTCACGCATTTTGTGGAGGATGGGGGGATGTGCGTTAGCGAAGCGGCGCGTTAGCGCTTCGCTTTTCTAATATGTAAGGTGTAAAGTGTAGGGTATATCCTAATCAGCAGCTACCCCGCTCTAGAACCCAAACGTGAGTGAGAATGGAGGAAATTTAGG
>JALYGX010000335.1 GCA_030776905.1 Cyanobacteriota bacterium
CTCGTTGCCAATGCACCGCATATTCCCGTCCATTTGGGTTCGATGAGCGAAAGCGTGGGCAGTTTAATTCGAGCCAAAGGCAACACCCTGAAACCCGGAGATGCTTATGTGTCTAATAATCCCTATAACGGGGGGACGCATTTGCCAGATGTGACGGTTATTACTCCGGTTTTTGTCTCTGACTCTACCGTTCCGCTGTTCTATGTTGCTTCACGGGGACACCATGCCGATATTGGCGGTATTACACCCGGTTCAATGCCACCCTACAGCACCACGATTGATCAAGAAGGCATCTTGCTAGATAACGTGCAGATTGTTGACCAAGGACGTTTCCAAGAAGCAAAGTTACTGGAATTGTTGAGTGCAGGTGATTATCCAGTCCGCAATCCTGTCCAAAATTTAGCCGACCTCCAGGCACAGATTGCCGCCAATGAGCGAGGTTGCTCCGAACTCCACCGCATGGTTGAGCATTACGGACTCTTCACCGTGCAAGCTTATATGCAGCACGTTCAAGATAATGCAGAAGAATCGGTGCGACGGGTGATGGATGTGCTGAAAGATGGCAGCTTTACGTATCCAATGGATGATGGTAGCGAGATTTGTGTCAAGATTACGATCGACCATCACAACCGATCTGCTTGCGTTGATTTCACAGGTACTTCACCGCAGCAATCGACCAATTTGAATGCACCCTTGGCAATTTGCAAAGCGGTTGTGCTTTATGTGTTTCGGACACTGGTTGAGGATGATATTCCGCTTAATGCAGGTTGCCTCAAGCCCTTAGAGATCGTTATCCCAGAAGGCTGTCTGCTCAATCCGCGCTATCCGGCTGCTGTTGTCGCAGGCAATGTGGAAACGTCGCAAGCGATCGCTAATGCCTTATATGGTGCGCTGGGCGTAATGGCAGCGTCTCAAGGCACGATGAATAATTTTACCTTTGGCAACGAGCAATACCAGTATTACGAAACGATCTGTGGTGGTTCTGGGGCTGGCGCAGATTTTGACGGAACTGACGCGGTTCAGACGCATATGACGAACTCGCGGCTGACCGATCCAGAGGTGCTGGAGTGGCGGTTTCCCGTTTTAGTCGAAGAGTTTGCAATTCGTCCCAACAGTGGCGGTAAGGGAAAACATTGGGGCGGCAATGGAGTAATTCGCCGGATTCAATTCCGGGAAGTGATGAGTGCGGCGATTTTGTCGGGTCATCGAGTGATTCCACCATTTGGCTCTTCCGGTGGTGAGTCAGGCGCTAGAGGACGCAATTGTGTCGTGCGTCGTGATGGGACAATCGAACCCCTCGAAAGCTGTGCAGAAGTTCAAATGCATCCGGGTGATGTCTTCGTGATTGAAACGCCTGGAGGCGGCGGATTTGGGTTGATCGCTAGCTCACAAGAGCCATGAATTTTACGGGTTCAAAGAGTGATTTCTTGATTTACATCAATGTGTCGTACTCACCACAGCACATGAAGGAGATGAATAATGTCAATTCCTACGCTTCCTTCCGAAATCCGTCAGCTTTGTCGAGCGGGAAAGTTCGATGCACCGACTCCTGGACTTGCGCCAGGGTTTGTTCAAGCCAACTTAGTCGTCTTGCCTTACGATTTAGCGTTTGAATTTCTGCTCTTTTGCCAGCGCAACCCAAAGGCCTGCCCAATTCTAGATATCACGGAGGTGGGAGAGCCTCAGCCCAAATTGATTGCTCCTGGGGCAGATCTGAGGACAGACCTTCCCCGTTACAGGATTTTTCGACACGGTGAGTTGGTTGAGGAAACAACAGATATTCGACCCTATTGGAGAAGTGATTTGGTTGCCTTCCTGATTGGTTGTTCCTTCTCTTTTGAGAATGCCATGCTCAACGTTGGGCTACCTGTGCGGCACATCGAAGAGGGAAAAAATGTGCCGATGTACAAGACAAATATCAACTGCATCTCAACGAAGCGGTTTTCCAGTCCATTAGTTGTTTCCATGCGTCCCCTTCCACCAAGTCAAGTCGTGAGAGCTGTTGAAGTTACCAGTCGCTATTACAAAGCACATGGGTCTCCAATTCATATTGGCAGTCCAGATGCGATCGGTATCTTCACGCTAGAAAACCTGGATTATGGAGATGCTGTCACGCTCCGTGATGGCGAAGTTCCTGTTTTTTGGGCGTGCGGAGTGACAACTCAAACGGCAATTCTTCAAGCCAAGCCTGAATTCGCAATTACCCACGCTCCTGGGCATATGTTTGTTAGCGACTTGAAGGATGAAGCTCTGACCTAATTGCATCTGGAAGAAAGTTTCCGCCACAAAGCTTGGTTCAAATTTACCCAAGCTTTGTGCCTAATTAAACACCTGATGGCTTCCATTTGTAGCAACTAGCTCTCGCGTTTTCTTTGTTGCCCACCCCAAAGACACTACTTGTGAAAGCCGTTTCGCCTCCTGAGCCGTTACTGTATTAATTTATACCTGAGGGGGCGACACGCGCTCCGAAAGCCAATCAGTGTAAAGGTTTAACCGAATTATGGTAAAAAAAGATAGGTCAGCTATTGTCAACAAGACCTATCTGTTGAAAATGTTACCTTCATTGTATCAAACACATCTAGAAAATCAACTAAAAAGCGCGGAATTACTATTTTTCAATCTGATGATTAATGTCCTCCAGGATATTAAAGAAATCAGTCTGGAAAAACTAGCAAATGCGTTACCGTTACCAATTCTATTTGAAAGCAGACGCAAGAAAGTTCAAAGATTTTTATCACTCCCAGTACTACAGCTTCCAAAAATTTGGTTTCCGCTGATTAAAGATTGGTTAGCTCAAAATTTCACGAGCCGTGATGCTATTTATTTAGTGATTGATAGAACCAAGTGGGAACGGAAAAATTTAATTATGATTAGTGTAATTTATGACCAAAGAGCCATTCCGATATATTTTGAATTTCTCCCCAAATTAGGAAATAGTGATTTCGCCGAGCAGTCGAGAGCATTTTCTCAAGTCATGCCTTTGTTCAAGAACTATCAAACTATTGTCTTAGGGGATAGAGAATTTTGTTCTGTAAAATTGGCGAACTGGCTCAGAGAGCAGAAAGTTCAGTTTTGCTTAAGATTGAAAAAGAATGAATTTATTCAATCCGAAGATGAGATTTGGCAGTCCCTTGATAGCTTAGGGTTAAAACCGGGTATTTCTCGGTTTTTGCCCAATATTAAGGTGACAAAAACACAGAAAATTCAAGGGTTTAACGTAGCGGCTAAATGGCAACGAACGCGCCGAGGCTCTTCACCAGAAGAAGGCTGGTTCATCTTAACTAATTTACCCGATCTTCCCTCAGCTATCAAGGCTTATAAAAAACGATTTAACATTGAGGAAATGTTTCGGGATTTTAAAAGTAGTGGCTATCAATTGGAAAATACAAATGTTGATGGCAATCGCTTAATATCTCTAATCTTACTAATATCTTTTGCTTATAGTATGGCAACCTTTCAAGGACAAAAGATTAAACGTATTGGAGTACAGAAATATATTGCTAGAGTTAAAGAATATGGACGATTAACAAGAAGACATAGCAGTTTTTATGTGGGTTTATATAGTCAAACCTGGGTAAATTTCTTGGATGATTGTTGGGGTATCGTTCAGGATTTAATGAGATTAAATCGCAACAAGCTAGAGTATTATTTACGAGGTATGAGGGCTATGGAACTTATTTTATCAACGTTTTAGCTTGAATGTCGCCCCCTCAGCAAAGAACTGAAAGAACGCATTCATATTTGTGATTGTGGTTTAGTCATCCACAGGGATATAAATGCGGCAATCAACATTTTGCTTAAGGCAAAATCTAGGGATGGGCAGTCCCAAAGTAACGCTTTA
>JALYGX010000336.1 GCA_030776905.1 Cyanobacteriota bacterium
TTGAAAATCTTCAAATGTAGAACTTAACGTCTAACTTTTTACTAAGGTTGGTCTCGATCGCCATAACCAATCACGGCAATTTTATGCCGATAAATAAGTTCTCCTCCATACCAACCACCGATGCCGAGAAGTGTTGCGACAACAACTGAGATAATCAGTCCTGTAAACAAGAGATTCTCAACGCGATCGCCCAAACGCAGTCCCAAGTTAACGGCTGTCAACACCAATGCCGTTACATTGGAATACATATGCGCCCAGCCTGCCGTGTGCTTCCGAACCCGACCAATTCTAATAAAGTCCATTAGACCGATAAGTGCGGCAACGATACCCGTCACTAGCCCGCCTATAATCAGCCAAAATGAACCGCGTGCCCAGAAGACATCTTTAGTGAGCCAGTAACCAATATCCGTTGCGGCTACCGCCACCAAAAGAGCCACGGGAAAAACAATCATCGGTGGATGCAGGGGATGTCCTGCGATCGTAACTGTACTCTGTACACCACTGTCGCGATAATCTCTCTCGTCACTTTCAATTATTGGTGGGATATTTGGAGTCTGTGTCATATTTTTCTCTCTTAATTTCTATGATTGTCTACAAGTCAAAGCCGCATAGTCTCAGGTCGTTTTTAGGCAGGTGTAAGCTTAGGCAGAGGGAAATTGCCTGATATTGGCTTCAGCTTGTAGGGTGAGTTGGCCTGCTTCCACATCAATCTGATGGATACTCAGTGATATTCCCTCCATCTCAAAGTTGCGTAAGTTCAAAATTTCACTGATCTTCTCTACTAAAACCTTGGTGAGTTCTGGCAAAAGTTCCTTGCCTTGCGTGTAACGGATATTTTCCAGACAGACTCCTTTGCCACCGCCACCAATACGAGGTGTTGTTGTCAAGGAAAGTACCTTGGTCTCGTCCGTTTGACGCACCCGAACCTTAGCTTCCAAAGCGACGTTGCCGTCTGCCAGTAAGTGACAATCCACTTGCTGAGTATCAATCGTTACCGACTGTCCCTCAAGCTGGACGTTTAAGCTATACATGGGGTCACTAAAAGACTCAGAGTTGAGGGCATGATTAATATCAGCTTCACTCAAGACAACACGAGCTGTGCCTTCAGCCGGGTGAGTCAGTTTAATATTGCCCATGAGGGCTTTCCAGGGATTAACAGCGATGGAGTCGATCTGCATTTCCATCTTTTCCATACGCAGGTTTTCCTGCATCACCAAACCATCGCCGTGAATGGTAATGGATTCCAGTTCTCCCTGCGCTAGTTTAGCTGGGTCGGTCTTAACTTGAACATTTAATCGTTCGGCTTCTTCCAATTGTGTGGATAATGCCACCTCTGCAATTTTGTTCAGTGCCTGTTCGCCCAGCCCAGACTTTTCGTGCGTCACTGCCTAATCTCCTGCTGTCGGCTTATGGAGTCACTCTAACGGCTGAGATTAACTAGTAGTATCTGTCTGACGGTATAGGCAACTGTCCCAAGACATAGTGTTGGGAGATTAAGATTCTGGAAATTTCTCTACGTGCGCCTGTGCCTGTAGCGTTAACTTGCCCGTTTGCACATCCAGTCCTTTGAGACGAAGTGACATCCCCTCTAGTTCAAAGTTGCGTAAATCTAGCAGTTCGCCAGCGCTGTTGAGCAGGGCAGCCGTGAGTTCCGGGGATACTTCTTTTGCCTCAGCATACTGCACATCCTCTAGGGAGATGCGATCGCCGCCAGCGCTCGTGCGAGGCATAGCTGTAAAGGAGACTTGCTTGGTTTCGCCTGTTTCTTTGAGAAGAATCTCCGCACTGAGGGCAACCTTTCCTTCTCCTGGCAAACGAAACTCTACCTGACGTGTATCGATTTTCATGGGTTTACCATCGACATTCACATCTAGGTTTTGCAGCTTGTCATGCATAAACTCTGAATTGAACGCTCGCTGTATATCTTGTTCCGTAAGGACAACATGAGCATCCGCTTCTGTCGGACGGGTCAGTTCGATCTTGCCAAAGGCAGCACTTAGGGGATTGATACCGATGTTACCCGTCTGTATATGCAATTCCTCGGCGCGCAGGTCTTTTTGCATCACTAAACCTTCGCCCTGGATCTTGACCGAGTCTAGCTGTCCTTGAACGAGCTTAAACGGATCGGTGCGAATATCGACATCCAAGTTTTCTACTTCGTCTAGCTGTGTGGACAGCGCTACCTCTGCCGCTTTACTCAGCGCCTGTTCGCCGAGGTCTCCCTGTGATTGCATTACTTAACCCGATTCCTTGTTATGTGTCCTTGACAAAATTTAGGCGATCGCTCTACTTGAATGAATCTGCCTGACGATATAAGGAATCAAGTGTCATGCTTTCCATCCTATCTACAAGTCTGATGAATCTTGTTGTTGAAGCTTTACCAGGTCTTCAGCTAAAGTTCTTTCTAATGTCTCCATCACTACATGAGGGTCAGCCGCTTGCTTCATCACCTCCGCCTCTGGGTCGCGTCTGTCTTCGACCATCGGCAAATCGCGGCGCAGTTCCTCAACTAAGGCAATCAATTTAGCAATTTTTTGCTCGGAGAGGAGGTTGAGCTGTAAGCTAAGTTGCGATCGCTGTTCTGCCAATTTTTCTTGCCGATTTTGCGTAATCAGTACCCCAGTGGTCATCAGTAAAGAAGCAAGACCAAGTACGTGATCGAGCCATTCAAACGGCGCTGGATCAAATTGCACCAAGCCAAAGCGGGGAGGCAAGACATTAATAACAACCCAAAGCGTGACCAGCAGCAGGATGCTATACAGAAAGAGCGGACGACCAAAAAACGCGGTCACGGCTTCCACAACTCGCTGAGTTTGAGACAGGTCTTTTTCGGCTTTCGCTTGCAAAGCGATAATGGCTTCAATATTCTGTCCGAGGGGGTCGGGTAAGGGCGCAGCCGGGAGAACAACTTTGCCCGTGGTAAGTCCTTTCTGGGGTTCTTCTGGTAAATTTTTCGGGTTTCGTTGCTGGCGACTCTTCATGCTTATGCTCTAGTACTGCTGACAGCTTCAATCTCACTATTAATGTAGTGTTCGCCAGCTTATTAGAGTGTTACAACCAGACTTGATTTACAGAGAGGCGATGCTGAAAGCCCAGATCTTTTAAGGGTGGGATGAAAACGATAGCGTAGCAGTAGCGAGTCTGACGCTCGTGCCTCACTATGGCTTCGCCTCACGAGCGTCGCTAGCGTCCACCTAGAGAGCATAGCTTTCTTAAAAACAAGATATCTGTTTTTAAGGTATACTAGGTATATGCTAAACCTGACTTATGCCTACCAGCTCAAGCTGACGCAGCAACAAACAC
>JALYGX010000337.1 GCA_030776905.1 Cyanobacteriota bacterium
TTACTGGACTGCTGACACCAGAGGGCACAGCGATCGAAGTTAACCAGTCAGCTCTAGACTTCGGTGGCATCCAGCATGCTGAGTTTGCCGGAAAGCCGTTTTGGGAAGCTCGTTGGTGGACGACTTCCCCGGAAACACAGATGCGATTAAAAAAGGCGATCGCGGCGGCTGCCAAGGGTAAGTTTGTGCGCTATGAAGTGGATGTCAGGGGAGCTGGGGATACCGTGGCAACCGTCGATTTCTCCCTCAAGCCGATCCGAGATGAGATGGGGAAAGTCGTGCTGCTGATTCCAGAAGGGCGCGATATTAGCCAGTTTAAGCACACACTCGAACGGTTGCGACTCCTAGAAAGAGCGATCGCTGCTTCTAATAACGGTATTCTCATTAACGATCCACAACAGCCCGATCATCCAATCGTTTACGTCAATTCTGGGTTTGAGCGGATAACAGGTTACGCACCAGAGGAAGTCATCGGCAAAAATTGTCGTTTCTTGCAGGGAACCGATACCCAACAACCCGCCCTAGCGGAACTACAACGTGCCATTACTGAAGGTCGAGAGTGTCAGGTGCTGCTGCGTAACTATCGTAAAGATGGCACGCTTTTCTGGAATGAATTCAGCCTTACCCCAGTCCGCGATGCTAGCGGACGCTTGACCAACTACATAGGCGTTCAGACTGACATCACCGATCTCAAACAGGTGGAGATAGAACTGGCTACTGCCAAAGCCACCCTAGAACAGCAGATCCGACGGGAATTGTTACTGAGTCAAATTAATGAAGAGATTCGATCTACCTTAGATCCAGAGCAAATCTTTAAAACAGCCGCCACTAAAATTGGTCAAGCTTTGGGGGCTAATCGCTGCCTGATTCACTCCTACATTCACCACTCAACCCCTCAAATTCCCTTTGTCGCGGAGTACAAAGGCCCCGGTTTAACATCAATTTCGAGCATAGAAATTCCCGTGAGTGGCAATCCTCATCTGGAGCTGCTATTAACTCAAGATGAAGCAATTGCCTCCGATGATGTCTACACAGACCCTCTGCTAGAAGCGGCTGCCCCTGTGTCTCGTCAGTTAGGCTTGAAGTCAATGCTAGCCGTCCGGACTTCCTATCACGGGCAACCCAATGGCGTGATTGGCGTTCATCAGTATGATCGCTTCCGTCAATGGAGTGCAGACGAGATTGAACTGATCGAGTCAGTAGCCGCACGAGTGGGAATTGCGATCGCTCAAGCAAATCTATTGCAACAAGAGACTCAACGGCGGCTTGAACTCGATCAACAAAATCAGCAGTTACAGACCGAAATCCGAGTTCGCCAACAGGTAGAGGAACAACTTAAAGCCAGCGAGCAAAAACTGTCATTTCTTGTCCAAAACGCTCCCCTTGCTGTGATTGAATGGAATCTCGAGGGTAGAGTCGTCACTTGGAACCAAGCCGCTGAACGAATTTTTGGCTATAGCACCACAGAAGCGATCGGCAAGCACTGGTTGCAACTCATCGGATCGGCAAGTGATAAAGCTCAAGCCAAGGGGTACTTTAAGCGACTGCTGAAAAACCAAGGCAGTCTGCATAGCATTAATGAAAACCTGACCAAATGCGGTCGCACCATCATTTGCGAATGGTACAACACACTGCTGATGGACGAGCAGGGTTGTGCGGTCGGATTTGCTTCCATAGCGATGGATATCACGGAACGCCAGCACAGAGAGTTATTACAGAGGACCCAAAACACCGTCCTGAAGATGGCAGCACAGGGTAGGTCATTGCAGGAGGTTTTGCAGGAATTAACGAGGCAAATTGATGAGCTGACGCCGCAACTACGCTCCTCGATTTGTCTGATTTCTGAAGACGGCAAGTATTTGCATGCTTGTGCCGGACCGAAAATTCCTCAAACCTGGGTGCAAGCGATCGATCCATTGCTGATTGGACCAAATGTAGGCTCCTGTGGCACGGCAGCTTATTGCGCTAAGCGTGTAATTGTTGAAGATATCGCCACTGACCCCTTGTGGGCTGCCTTCAAAGAGCAAGCCTTAGCCCATGATTTTAGAGCCTGCTGGTCTGAACCAATTGTGTCCGATCAAGGCAAGGTTTTAGGAACGTTTGCCCTGTATTTTACCGAAGTGCGATCGCCTGATTTGAGAGAGTTGGAAGTCATCGAGTCCTTGGCAAGGCTGGCATCCCTAATTATCCAACGCAAGCAGGCAGAAGTCGCCCTACAAACAGCCAAAGAAGCCGCCGAAGCGGCAAATCGGGCTAAAAGCGACTTCCTGGCTTCCATGAGCCACGAATTGCGGACTCCTCTTAATGCCATCCTGGGCTTTAGCCAAATTCTGGCTCGTGACGAGTCTCTGGCAACACAGCAACGGGAAAATTTAGAAATTATTAATCGCAGTGGTGAGCATTTGCTGACACTGATTAATGATGTTTTGTCAATGTCCAAAATTGAAGCAGGTCGGCTTACCTTAAAGGAAAACAGCTTTGATTTATATTGGCTCCTTGACTCACTCCAAGAGATGCTGCAACTCAAAGCCAATGCTAAAGGCTTACACTTGAGATTTGAACGTCACTCCAATCTCCCCCAATTTGTGCAAACCGATGAAAGCAAACTGCGTCAAGTCCTGATTAACCTGATCGGTAACGCCATCAAATTTACTCAACAGGGTAGTGTCACGTTGCGCGTGGGAATGGAGAATAGGGAATGGAGAATAGGGAATGGTGAAGAAGACAAGACAGATAAGCCGGAAAAATCTTCCTTGTCCTCCCTTAGTTCCGACACCCGGCACCCGACTCCCTATGCCCTAATTTTCGAGGTCGAAGACACAGGACAAGGCATTGCCACCAACGAAATTAGCACCTTATTCGACCCCTTCGTGCAAACCCGAACAAGTTGCCAGTCAATGGAAGGCACTGGCTTGGGTTTACCCATTAGCCGAAAATTTGTCCAATTGATGGGGGGAGATATCGCCGTTCGCAGCACCCTTGGTCAGGGTTCGATTTTTAGCTTCTCTATCAAAATTACCGAGGCAACGGCTGCAAATGTTGAGACAAAAGCTCGCCCACACAGAGCGATCGGCTTAGAGCCAGATCAACCGACTTATCGGATTTTGGTCGTTGAGGATTCAGAAGTCAACCGCCTCCTACTCGTCAAAATCTTGACACCCTTAGGATTTGAAGTCTGTAAAGCCACTAATGGTGAAGAAGCTGTTGCTCTGTGGCAGAGTTGGCAACCCCATCTGATCTGGATGGATATCCAGATGCCAGTCATGAACGGCTATGAGGCGACGAAAATCATTAAGCAAATGCCAAAGGGTCAGGAAACTGTAATTATTGCCCTAACCGCCAGTGCCTTTGAGGAACAGCGAGAAGCTATCTTGAGAGCAGGCTGTGATGACTTTGTGCATAAACCTTTCCAGGAAGAGGTACTACTGGAAAAAATTGCTTTTCATCTAGGGATGCGGTATGTCTATGAAGAGCAAGAGCAACCGACATCACCCCAATCTAGAGAAAATTTTAAGAAACTGAACCCTGAGGATTTAGCTGTGATGCCTCCAAACTGGTTAGCACAGCTACACCGAGCAGCGGAAGGTTGCCAAGATGAAGAGGTTCTCAAACTGCTCGAACAAATCCCAGAACCTCATGCCGCGTTGAAGTTAGCGCTAATAGATTTAGTCGATAATTTTCGACTTGACGTAATTATTAATCTCACTCAAGCCTTTGCTCATGAATAAGCGGCTCAACCTTGAAAATCAGCCTTTAGGCAACACCTGAGCGTCTTGGGCCAACAAATTTCAGTTCGCTCGGCTATCGGCATTAACCCAAGCAACTACAAATTAGAAATGAGTCAAGAGCTAAATCCCTCGTCCAAAGGAAATATTTTAGTTGTTGATGATACCCCTGATAATCTCGACCTTTTAACCGCAATATTGACTGACCAGGGGTATAAAGTGAGGGTTGCACTGAGCGGCAAACTGGCTCTAAGGTTGGTTCAAATCGCTCCTCCTGACTTGATTTTGCTGGACATCATGATGCCAGAGATGGATGGCTATAAAGTCTGCAAAGAGCTTAAAGCTTCTTCCCGAACCCAAGACATTCCGGTCATCTTTATCAGTGCGTTGCATGAAGTGTTCGATAAGGTGAAAGCCTTTGCCAGTGGTGGAATAGACTACATTAGCAAACCGTTTCAGGTGGAAGAGGTTCTGGCTCGTATCGAGAATCAATTGCTAATCCGGCAGCTCTCTCAACAACTCACTGAAGAAAATGCACGGATGCAACAAGAAATTAGCGTGCGCCAACAGGCAGAAGCAGCACTCTTGAACAGCGCCAACACTCTCCGTAACCAGAATGTAGTGTTGATGCAACTCGCTAGAAATCAGGCACTGCATCAGGGGGATTTGAAAGCAGCTATCAAAGAAATGACAGAACAAACTGCCGATAATATGGCGGTTGAACGAGTCAGTATCTGGCTGTATGACGGGATAGGCACTAAGCTCAAATGCCATGACTTATTCGAGCGCAGTCTTAACCGACATAGCGAAGGAGTTGAACTGCTAGCGGTAGAGTATCCGGTTTATTTTCAGGCTTTGACCCTAGAGCAATTGATTGCAGCAGACGATGCCCACACCGACCCTAGAACCCATGAATTTTCTGAGTCTTATTTGACTCCTTTAGGCATCACTTCTATGCTTGATGCACCCATTCGCCTGAGAGGACAGACAGTAGGAGTTTTATGTCACGAACAGGTCGGGACTTCTCGTCATTGGACGCCCGAAGACCAGAATTTTGCTCGCTCGATCGCTGATTTAGTCTCTTTAGCGATGGAAGCACAGGAACGTAAACGTGCAGAAGCCGCTTTGCGCGAATCAGAAGCAAAGTTCGCATCAGTCTTTCGTTCCAGTCCGATGGCGCTTGCCGTTACCAATCTGGCAGATGGACGCTTTATCGAAGTCAACGATTGCTTTCTCAACCTTTATGGTTATGAGCGAACAGAGGTCATTGGTTATACCTCCACGGAACTAAATATTTGGGTCAATTTAGAAGACCGTGCCAGATTCCTTCAGCTCCTGCAAAAGATGGGAGTCGTTCATAACCAGGAAGTCGCTATACGCACTAAGTCCGGCGAGGTCAGGACGGGGTTGTTATCGGGAGAATTGCTCGCCATTAACGAACAAGTTTGCTTACTTGCCATCGTTAATGATATCAGCGATCGCAAGCGGGCAGAAGCAGAAATTGTCCATAGTAAAGACTTGTTGGAATCAATCTTTAATGAATCGACTGATGCGATTTTTCTGGTCAATGCTAAAACGAACACAATCGCAGATTGCAATCAACGTGCCGTGGAACTGTTTGAAGCGACCAGTAAGGAGGAATTACTTAACATTCAGGGGCATACCCTTCAGAAAGAAACGTTTACAGCTAAACAATTACGTTCTATCTTTGACCAACTCGATCGCTACAGCGTTTGGAGTCGGGAGTTAGAATATGTCACCAACAAAGGAAAGCCGTTTTGGGGCAACTTAGCGGTCAAACGAATTCATGTAGCGGGTCAGGAGATAAATTTAGTTCGCGTCACAGACATTACTGAGCGCAAGCAGGTAGAGGAGGTATTGCTTCAAAAAGCCAAAGAGGAACGCGCGATCGCTCAAGTCCTGCCAAGGATGCGCCAAACGTTAGATATTGAAACGATTTTCCAGGCTACAACCCAAGAACTGCGCATTGCGATTAAGTGCGATCGTGTAGGCATCTATCGTTTCAATCCCGACTGGAGTGGAGAGTTTGTGTCCGAGTCGGTGGCGAGTGGCTGGATTTCTCTGGTGCAGGAACAAAAGAATAATCCCAATCTGACAGAGAATGCTTTGGAAGACGAACGTTGCGTGGTGAAAGCCTTCTTGGGTAGCGAGTCTAATTCCGTACCAGATACTTATCTGCAAGAAACCCAAGGCGGTGGGTACAGCCGAGGTGAAACTTACCGTTGTGTTGAAGATATCTACAAAGCTGACTTTGACTCGTGTTACCTCAACCTATTAGAGCAATTTCAAGCCAGATCCTACATCCTTGTCCCCATCTTTTCCACCAGCAAGCTTTGGGGATTACTGGCGACTTATCAAAATTCTGCTCCCCGCCAATGGGAAACCGCAGAAATCAATATCGTGGTTCAGATTGGCGTGCAACTGGGAGTCGCCTTGCAGCAAGCGGAATTACTCGCCCAGACACAAAGGCAGTCGGCTCAACTCCAAGAAGCCAAAGAAGCCGCAGAAGTAGCCAACCGTGCCAAAAGCCAGTTCCTCGCCAGTATGAGCCACGAACTGAGAACCCCGCTGAACGCCATCCTGGGCTTTACCCAAGTAATGAGGCGCGATGTCGGACTCTCCAGCGAACAGCAGGAATATCTAGATATCATCATGCGCTCTGGCGAGCATTTGCTGGAATTGATCAACGACGTGCTGGAAATGTCCAAAATTGAGGCAGGCAAAATTACCCTCAATGAAAGTAGCTTTGACCTGTATCGCTTACTCAATAACCTCGAAGAGATGTTCCGGCTCAAAGCCCAATCCAAGCGATTACAACTCTTCTTTGAGCGAACCCCAGACGTTCCCCAATACGTCCAAACCGACGAGGGGAAATTACGGCAGGTTCTAATTAACCTGTTGGGCAATGCTCTCAAATTTACTGAAGCAGGGAGTGTCACCTTGCAAGTGTCATTAGTTAAAGACAACGGACATAGACCCGCAAGCGGCTTCCCGCAGGGTATGACTAATGACAAACAACAAATTACAAAACTGTTGTTTGAAATCTCTGACACAGGTCCTGGCATTGCACCAGAAGAGGTAAACTCTCTGTTTGAAGCTTTTACCCAAACTGCAACAGGTCGGAAATCTATGGAGGGCACTGGTTTGGGTTTACCGATTAGTCGCCAATTCGTGCAACTGATGGGGGGAGATATCACTCTAGACAGTACTCCAGGTAGGGGAGCAACGTTTAAATTTGATATTCTTCTTCAGCTTGCCCAAGGCACTAGCCTTGAGAGTAGTGAACCAACCGGACGAGTAATTGGGTTAGCACCCAACCAAAACCAAAAAGAGTTTCGCATTCTGGTAGTCGAGGATGACTGGGCTTCTCGGCAATTACTGATTAAGCTACTGACATCAGTGGGTTTCCAGGTGCGTGAAGCCTCAAATGGTGAAGAAGCTGTTACCCTGTGGGAAAGTTGGCAGCCGCACCTCATCTGGATGGATATACAAATGCCAGTGATGGATGGATATGAGGCAACCAGAGTAATTAAGCAAATGCCAAAGGGTCAGGATACTATGATTATTGCCTTGACCGCCAGTGCGTTTGAGGAACAGCGAGCTGCCATTTTAGGAGCAGGCTGCAACGACTTTGTGCGTAAACCGTTCCAAGAAAATACGCTCTTTGAAAAAATGACTCGTCACTTAGGAGTGCGTTATCTCTATCAAGTAGAAGATCGCTCTTCCAGTAGGCAGTCGTCAACTCAGCCATCACCGTTGACCAAAGAAGCTCTGTGCGTTATGCCCACGGAGTGGCTACATCAGCTATATCAGGCAGCATTGGCAATGGACGATCAACTAGTGGTCGAGCTAATTGATCGCATTCCTCAGACGCATACAGATCTTGTCAACACTCTCATGAACTTAGTTGATGACTTTCGTCTAGACATCATCATTGATTGTATTGACGCAGGCTAAAATCTGACCAATGAAGATTAGAACTTCGCAACTTTAATATAATTTTTATTACCCTCAAATTGGCTATAATAATTGGCTTGAGCCAAGCATCTGCTAATGAATAGCTATTTACCCCTCACTTCTAAGCCTGATATCTTGCTCGTTGACGATAATCGGGAAAACCTGCGTCTTTTATCCACAATGTTGAGTGACTGTGGGTATAAAGTCAGAAAAGCAATTAACGGAAGTCTTGCTTTAAGAGCTATAGAAGTTACCAAGCCTGACTTGATTCTGCTTGATATCAATATGCCCGATTTCAATGGCTATGAAGTTTGCAAGAAATTGAAATCTCACCAGCAGACGGCAGATATTCCCGTAATTTTTATTAGCGCTTTAGATGAGGTTTTGGACAAGGTAAAAGCGTTTGAGGTAGGAGGAGTAGACTATATTACTAAACCCTTTGAACTTCAGGAAGTTTTAATTCGGGTGAAGAATCAGTTAACACTTTTCTTCCAAAAAAGACAACTTACGTTACAGCAAAAAGTACTAGTCGAGCAAAATGCTCAGCTTCAACTTTTATTGACAACAACTTTGGCAATTAATGAATCAGATAACTTTCACTCAGCCCTAGGAGTGACTCTGAAGCAAGTTTGTCAAAAAATCGGTTGGAATTTTGGGGAGTTTTGGCTTCCTAATTCTCAGGCTACAGTTTTTAAATCCGGTGAAGGTTGGTATGCCAGTAACCAACGTTTTGAGAAATTTAGACACAAGAGTAAGAAGCTAA
>JALYGX010000338.1 GCA_030776905.1 Cyanobacteriota bacterium
ATAGAGTGGTATGTCCGTACAACCTAAAGATTAATAACTTGGTGGGCTGGACTTCCACCTTACTTTATGCGCTTTTTTCCTTTAAAAAGCTATCCGAAAATCATTGGCAACATCACCACTATCCCGCAAGGGAACTTGACCCGGACTTTCATGATGGTACACACAAAAATTTCTTTGCCTGGTATTGGCAATTTATCAAAACCTACTGGAGCTGGACAAGACTTCTAGGATTAATGGTGATTTTTAATCTTCTTACCCGTGCCCTACAGATTCCTGATATCAATCTCACCTTATTTTGGGTCATTCCTTCAATCTTAAGTTCAGCCCAGCTATTTTACTTTGGTAGTTTTCTTCCTCATAAAGAGCCAAAAGGGGGCTACAGCAATGCCCATCATGCCCAAAGCAGCCAATTGCCAGTTTTCTGGTCGTTTATCACTTGTTATCACTTTGGCTACCATCAAGAACATCATGAATATCCTCATGCTCCTTGGTGGAGATTACCAGCGATTTACAAGTTGAATAAAGGCATTTCTTGAAACTACATTCAACTCTCCTAGGTATAGACAGTAAGGAGAGGAGAGTTGAATGTACGAAAAAACTTGATCCCACAAAAGTAGGTGTAGCTCCTGGGATTCTACAACAGTAGTACAGGGAAATCCTAGAAAGGAGCGAATAGTGCCCCGCAAGCTTTTAAGTCTGTGCGTTGTTCGTTGGTTAACCCAATGCCCATGCCAAAGTTGCACCCGTCTACCAAAGCTGCCGCCCATACAGTTTCGTTAAGGGTTGCTCCTGTTAAATCTGCATTTCTCAAGTCGGCTCCAGTAAAATTAGCAAATATCAGCTCAGCTGCTATTAAACGGCTTTCCTTCAGGTTTGCTCCTGTCAAATCTCCCCGGATAAAATTCACTCCATCCAAAACTAAGCCGGATAGTTGTGCTCCCCTGAGATTAGGAAATTTTGCCCGACTTGGATCTTTGAAAAAACGCATTACACAAGCTACGTTCGCCTCAGTTAGAGGTATTTGAGTTAAAAAATCGTATCGTGCTAGCCCAAGATTCTTGAGTGTCAGCAGACGTTGCTGAGGGTTTTGTTCTAGAAATTGGGTGCAGGTGCGGTAGAGGTTGTGAGTAGGGGAGTTCAGCATTCCAGCAAACTTTGGTGACAACCTTGAGGTTGAACATCTCTTACTTTTAGTTTACATATCTTTACAGTTATCGCCCATTAGCTCCCCACCAAGTAAGCAATACTGTGCTGCCTGGGCGGGGTTGACGCTTCTGCTATCGATCGCCCAGACTGGCTAATAGACCAACAAGCCCCTAGATTAATTCCTGATCGTTAGCATCAACTTGAAATAACGAACTACGGCTGCACCCCTCAAAGAACAGCTCAACCTGAAAGTATCAACTCTATGACTACTCACGTTCAAGGCTACGGATGGATTCCTGATCGAGCCGATTCAAGAGACTTAAAATACTCAGTTTCTCAACCTGTCACAAAGAAGTTACCGCTAAAAGTAGACTTGCGATCGCAGTTACCCCCTGTGTATGCTCAAGGCTCGATAGGAAGCTGCACTGCCCAATCTATTTGTGCTGCCTTTCATTTTTGTCAAATGAAAGAAAAGCTCTATAACTTTGCTCCAAGTCGATTGTTTACTTACTACACCACTAGAGACCTTGAAGGTACAGTTAATGAAGATAGTGGTGCCATGCTAAGAGACACTATAAAGTCTATCAATAAATTTGGGGCTTGTCCTGAATCGATATGGCTTTACGACATTAACAAGTTAACAGTTAAGCCTACTCCTACTTGTTACGATACCGCTAGCAGGCATACCGCCGTTTCCTATTATCAAGTATCGCAAAATCTTAATCAGATGAAAGGATGTCTGGCTGAGGGGTATCCTTTTGCTTTTGGCATGACTGTTTACGACAGTTTTGAAGGTGACGAGGTAGCTAAGACTGGGGTAGTACAGATGCCCTCACCTGATGAGCAAGTAGTGGGCGGTCATGCTGTATTAGTCGTTGGCTATGATGATTCTCAACAGATATTTATCGTTAGAAACTCTTGGGGAAGTGAGTGGGGGATGGGCGGTTACTTTACCTTGCCCTATGCATATATTGTAAATCCAGATTTAGCAAGTGATTTCTGGACATTAAGACGAGTGCGCTAGTCTAACTTGAAAATGCTGGGTGCTGAGTTTTGAGTCAGAAGAGAGGCATTAGACTAAATTGGCGAGGCAGTGGAACCGTGATACGTCATTTTATAGCACTTCACAACAGACGCTCTGAAAAATACAAGTAGTGCGCTTGGGCACTACTTCACTTCCTTACTTAAGAACCCTAAGCCTTTCAGGTTAATCCTTAGGGGTTCCTCAGCACTCAGCACTCCCCACTCCTCACTCCTCAAGTGCCACTTCCAGAAGCGACCATGCGTAAGCTTGATGGTGCCTCTTTCCGATAAGATTAAAAAATGCTTAGAACCAGGTAACACTGCTTGAAAAGTTCTAGCAACTGGATTGAGGAAGATTTGATGAACCAAGAGATTTTCGAGAAAGTTAAGAAAATAGTTGTCGAACAACTGGAAGTTGACCCTGAGTCTGTGACAGCTCAAGCAAACTTCGCTAACGATCTAAACGCTGACTCGCTGGATACGGTTGAACTCGTGATGGCGTTGGAAGAAGAGTTCGATATCGAAATCCCCGATGAGGCAGCTGAACAGATTGCTACTGTCCAAGCGGCTGTAGACTACATCAGCGATAAAGTAGAAACTCCTGCTTAAAAAGTTCTGGTTATATTACCAGAAGTTCTGCGTTCTGGGTGTGTAAGCCCTGTTTTACTGGCATCATGACAAACATTGAACAAAAACGCGTCGTTGTTACAGGTCTCGGCGCGATTACACCGATAGGCAACACTCTCGCTGAGTATTGGGAAGGGTTGTTGAGCGGACGCAACGGAATTGGTCCGATTACTTTGTTTGACCCCTCCCGGCATGATTGCCGCATTGCTGGGGAGGTGAAAAACTTTGACCCTCATTTATACATGGAGCGCAAGGAAGCGAAGCGTATGGATCGCTTTGCTCAATTTGGGGTATCTGCTAGCAAGCAAGCTTTAGCAGATGCACAGTTTGTAATTAATGACCTGAACGCAGAACAGGTGGGTGCGATTATTGGTACTGGCATTGGTGGTCTCAAAGTCTTAGAAGACCAGCAAGAAGTCTACCTAACTCGCGGTCCCGATCGCTGTAGTCCGTTTATGATTCCGATGATGATTGCCAACATGGCGGCGGGTCTAACAGCGATTCATACGGGTGCAAAAGGACCGAATAACTGCACCGTTACTGCCTGTGCTGCGGGTTCTAATGCGATCGGGGATGCATTTCGTCTGGTGCAGCGTGGCTACGCTCAGGCGATGATTTGTGGAGGCACCGAAGCTGCTGTGACACCCTTGTCTGTTGCTGGTTTCGCTGCTGCACGAGCACTGTCTACCCGTAACGATACTCCTGAATCAGCCTGTTGCCCCTTTGATCGCGATCGCGATGGTTTTGTTATGGGCGAAGGCTCTGGTATTTTGCTTCTGGAAGAACTGGAACACGCTCTCTCGCGTGGAGCCAAGATTTACGCCGAAATTGTAGGTTACGGCATGACCTGCGATGCCTATCACATCACCTCACCCGTGCCGGGTGGAGAAGGTGCGACTCGTGCAATTCAGTTGGCGCTGAAAGATGCGGGTATTACTCCGGAGCAAGTGAGCTACATTAATGCCCACGGCACCAGTACCCAAGCTAACGATGCTACTGAAACAGCGGCGATTAAAAAAGCTTTAGGGGAACAGGCTTACAAGGTAGCTGTTAGCTCCACCAAATCGATGACGGGTCATCTATTAGGTGGATCTGGTGGAATTGAAGCCGTAGCGACTGTCATGGCAGTGGCGAATGACCAAATTCCTCCAACAATTAATTTGAAAAATCCCGACCCAGCTTGCGACCTGGATTACGTGCCCGACAAGAGTCGTAGTCAGAAGGTAGACGTGGCACTTTCAAATTCTTTTGGATTTGGCGGTCACAATGTCACGCTAGCATTCAAGAAATACACGCCGAAGTAAATTTCTTCTACCGATTCTCCAACCCCTAGTCCCGCTCCCCAGCCTTGCCCATCAATCCTCCTAATGGGATGATGAGGGTGTAGCCTTAGGGCGACTGAGAGCTGTGCAGTACAGGACTCCTGCAAAAATTCCAGAGTTGCCTTCGTGAATTTGAAGGCAACTCAGGTATTGTATATAGGTAGAAATGCCTAAAATTATGTAAGGGCGAGTAAGTCCTAGAGTTCTAACTCACACCGATCTTGCGTTAAACCTTAGTTCACGCTTAGTCATTAACAAGAAATTATGGCCGTTGCAACCCAACAATCTCTCGAAGAACTGTGCATTAACTCTATCCGCTTTCTAGCGATTGACGCGGTAGAGAAGGCCAAATCAGGTCATCCAGGGCTGCCGATGGGCGCGGCTCCGATGTCATTCGTGCTGTGGGACCGCTTTATGCGGTTTAATCCCAAAAATCCTGCCTGGTTGAATCGCGATCGCTTCTTGCTGTCTGCGGGTCACGGCAGTATGTTGCAGTATGCACTGCTCTACTTAACGGGCTACGAAGATCTCACCCTCGAAGACCTCAAGCAATTCCGCCAGTGGGAGTCGAAAACTCCTGGTCACCCAGAAAACTTCATGAACCCTGGGGTCGAGATTACGACCGGACCTTTAGGTCAAGGCATTGCCAATGGTGTTGGAATTGCAATGGCTGAAGCTCATTTAGCCGCCAAATTTAATAAACCCGATTTTCCAGCAGTCATAGACCACTATACCTACGTCATCCTAGGTGATGGTTGCAACATGGAAGGCGTAGCCGCCGAAGCCTGTTCCTTGGCTGGACACTTGGGATTAGGCAAGCTGATTGCCCTCTACGACGACAATCACATTTCCATCGACGGTTCTACCGACCTTGCCTTCACAGAAGATGTGGGTAAGCGCTATGAAGCCTACGGCTGGCACGTCCTGGTTGTAGAAGACGGCAACACCGATCTGGATGCAATTCACAAAGCCATTGAAACAGCCAAATCAGTTACCGACAAGCCTTCTTTAATCAAGGTTCGGACAACAATCGGCTATGGTTCACCCAATAAAGCTGATAGCCACGATGCCCACGGTTCAGCCCTCGGTGCAGCGGAAGTGGAGGCTACACGCAAGAACTTGGGTTGGGAATACGAGCCTTTTGTGATTCCAGAAGATGCGCTCGCCCATTGGCGCAAAGCGATTGATCGCGGAGCAAAAATAGAAGAAGAGTGGAATCAACTGTTCGATCGTTACAAGGAGAAATATCCTCAAGAAGCCGCCGAACTACACCGGATGCATGAGGCTATACTCCCAGATGGTTGGGATTCGGTTCTACCCACCTACACGCCTGAAGACAAAGGAGAAGCTACACGGGTTCAATCCGGTAAAGTCCTTAATGCTCTAGCTGGCGTTCTCCCAGAACTTATCGGTGGTTCTGCTGACTTGGCTCCTTCCAACAATACCTATCTGAAGACTTTCCCCGGAGACTTCCAAAAGGGTCAATATGAAAATCGCAACCTCCGCTTCGGGGTACGCGAGCATGGTATGGGAGCCATCTGCAACGGTCTTGCCTTGGATGGATCGGGGCTAATTCCTTACTGCGCTACCTTCTTGGTGTTTACCGACTATATGCGAGCGGCGATTCGCCTCTCTGCTTTATCTG
>JALYGX010000339.1 GCA_030776905.1 Cyanobacteriota bacterium
CATTAGTCCAATTCCCATTCAATAAAGTGAAAACGCACTAATGACCAACGACCAATGACTCCACGTAACGGCTTGACGTGCGATTAAGAGGCAAGTAGCTTGTAAAACATGGTGTGTGAAGTGAGGAGTGAGGTAGGAAAATGTGTGGAATCGTTGGCTATATTGGCACTCAAGCGGCTACGAATATTTTGCTTGCCGGGTTAGAAAAACTGGAGTACCGAGGGTACGATTCGGCTGGAATTGCTACAGTTTTGGAAGGTGACATTCACTGTGTCAGGGCAAAGGGAAAACTCTACAACCTGCGGGAAAAGCTAGAACGGGAAGTCAATCCAGCTCAAATCGGCATTGGACATACTCGCTGGGCAACTCACGGTAAGCCAGAGGAGTATAACGCCCATCCTCATACGGATACTGCAAGACGGGTGGCGGTAGTCCAGAACGGAATTATTGAAAACTATCGGGAGTTGCGAGAAGAATTAAAGGCGCGGGGATATGAGTTTCGCTCTGATACGGATACAGAGGTTATCCCTAACTTAATTGCTGAGTTTTTGCACCAACCCCCAGCACCTACGTCTGTGCAACCAACTCCTTTACTAGAGGCGGTGCGGTATACGGTGAATAAACTTAGAGGGGCATTTGCGATCGCAGTTATCTCGGCTGACTATCCCGATGAACTGATCGTCGCACGGCAACAAGCTCCTTTAGCCATTGGCTTTGGTCAAGGAGAATTTTTCTGCGCCTCTGATACACCAGCACTCGTGCCTCATACAAGCGCCGTGCTAACGCTGGAGAATGGGGAACTGGCACGGCTAACCCCATTAGGCGTTGAAGTTTACAACTTTGCAGGAGACAGACTGAAAAAACACCCCCGCACTCTTAGCTGGAATCCCGTATTAGTGGAAAAACAAGGATTCCGGCACTTCATGCTCAAGGAAATCTACGAGCAACCGGGAGTGGTGCGGACTTGTTTAGAAACTTACCTGAATGGTAGCTGGAACCCATCTGATATCACTCAATCCCCCATTAATCTAGGTTTGACACCAGAACTGTATGCAGATTTAGAACAGATTCAAATTCTTGCCTGCGGCACCAGTTGGCACGCAGGTTTAGTCGGGAAATACTTGCTGGAACAGCTAGCAGGAATCCCAACAATGGTGCAGTATGCTTCGGAGTTTCGCTATGCACCAGCACCGCTAACGGCGAACACGCTAACAATTGGCGTGACTCAGTCTGGAGAAACCGCTGACACGCTAGCTGCACTGGAGATGGAAAAACGCCGTCGTTTCGGTCAACTACCGAAGTATGAACCGCGACTATTAGGAATTACCAACCGTGCGGAAAGTTCACTTGCACCATTAGTCGATCGCATTATCGAAACTCATGCAGGAATTGAAATCGGTGTGGCTGCGACCAAAACCTTTGTCAGCCAGTTGGTAGCCTTTTACTGTTTGGCATTGGATTTAGCATGGCGGCGTCAGACTTTGACAGCAACGCGCCTAGAAGAGATTTTGGTTGGCTTGCGGCAGCTACCAGCGCAGATTGAGATGATTCTGGAGAGTCAGGAACGTTATATCGAGGAATTGGCACACAGCTTTGCAGAAACCCACGACTTTATCTTTTTAGGACGCGGGATTAATTTCCCCATTGCGCTAGAGGGGGCGCTGAAACTAAAGGAGATTAGCTATATTCACGCGGAAGGCTATCCGGCGGGGGAGATGAAGCACGGACCGATCGCCTTATTAGATGCTAAGGTTCCGGTAGTAGCGATCGCTATGCCCGGTACGGTTTACGAGAAAGTCCTCTCCAATGCCCAAGAAGCGAAAGCACGGGATGCCCGTTTGATTGGGGTGACGCCGATGAATGACC
This sequence comes from Cyanobacteriota bacterium, assembly GCA_030776905.1. Taxonomy (GTDB): domain Bacteria; phylum Cyanobacteriota; class Cyanobacteriia; order Cyanobacteriales; family Coleofasciculaceae; genus CADCTM01. The sequence goes on from JALYGX010000339.1 coordinate 1,867, forward strand.
ATGAGGCGGCTGAGACATTTGATGATTTGTTGCCAGTGCCAGCGGTGGAAGAGTTGCTGTCTCCGATTCTTTCGGTTATTCCCTTGCAGCTATTGGCTTATCATATTGCAGCGCGACGTGGCTTGGATGTAGACCAGCCTCGCAACCTCGCCAAGTCTGTTACGGTCGAATAGGGCGGTACTAGAGACGCTACTTCTTGGGGCGGGTGAGCCACCAAGTCACCCCTCCAAATATTAGGGCAACAAGGAAACTCCAGAACAAGGTAACAGTGACGGGATGGAGGGTGTTAGTCGAATTAGGCGACCAAGGTAGTGCGAAGGACTTGTCGATATGATTAAAGCTAGAGGCGACGAGTCCACCTGTACCTAGAGCTACACCTAGGATTTGGATAGTTCTTTCTAGAGAGCGATCGCGTTGTGCCTGTTCAATCTCCACCCTCGCTCGAATTGTCGTAATCATTTGCTCAAACAAATTCATACCTGGCTCGTAATATTTCAGGTCTACTTGAATCTGTTCGTAAAAATGCTTGCAATCACGGTTGTAAAACTTCTGCAAAAACCCTAAATCATCACCGCTCAGACTCAAAGCACGAATGTTTTCTAGTCTCGCTGCATAACTTTGAGTATTCGCACTGATTGTTGTACCGTAATCTTTAATATTACGCAAATAACGGGAAAACTTAAAGGCAATGGGTGGAGCGTCGTTAACTAATGCCTTTAACTCCCCTAGTTGCTGTTCAGATTTACTGGATAAGTTGTCAAAAATGTAAGTTTTTTTCTCTAACTGATTGTAGAGTTGCCTCGCTTGATTGCTAGAAACTTGAGCGCTATAAGCAGCATAGAGAATTTTACTGCGATGACAGAGTAATTGGACTAACCAAAGCTCAGCCTTTTGTGCCAGAGGCAGAGTTTTTTCTGGATAAACATTAAACCATACCAGAATATGACATTGCTCTAGAGGACTTTGGATGCCCCCAGAAATTACCTCATATTCAAAAATAGGACTGCTAAACAGTTCACCCTCAGCTACACGAGAAAGACAAGGCAATTGCCCTCCAGTAGCAGACTCTAAAGACGGGTAATCTAAACCTTGAAGTAAAGCCTCAACACACTCATTAGCCAATGCTCGGTAGTCACAAGGAATTTCTGTGGGTTCGGCAAGAAGCACTAAGGTTTGCCCCAGAGAAGGTTGGATTTGACGCGGCAGCAAGCACCCATTGGGATTCAGTTGGCTTAAATCCTTAACCTCTACAACCGTATCCTCGTTAGCATAGTGCAGCGTCAAATCTAGGGCATAAGTGTCGTGAAGCTGTACTGGATAAACTGTAGCCGCTAGGTAAGAATGCTTTGACCCAGAATCTGCCTGAAAAGAAAGAAAACGCTGTGATTGCAAGAGTTCTATATAGGTTTGCTGACTGGCGAGACTCGTGTCAGCAGTCTTGAGCATTTCTGGCAAAGTTTCAAGCTGTGAAATCCCCAGTTCTTGTCCTAAACTAGCGCATTTGCGCCACAGTACATCACCTTCCTTCGCTGCTTCTTGGAAGTCTTGAGTCATCTCATGCAGCAAATGGAAGGTAAATAAACTTAGCTGGGGGCTTTGGAGTTTCTGAGTCAATTTTTTGGAGAGGTATTTAACTGGGATTGTGAGTCAGTTGTTTAGGTTGGGGGATTTTTGCCTAGATAAGTGGTTATCCAGGAATGCCCGTGTTGAAATAGTCAGGATGATGTTTGAACAGTTGAAAGTTTGGTTAAATTTGCTGCTCCATCCTGGCTTCTTCCTTTTCTTTTACAGTTAGCTTCTCTTCGCTTACTGAACTGGGTTTAAATAAATGGGGTTTAAGTACAACACTGACCCCGATCGCCCAAGCGATCGCAACCATCCATCCTGCTAGGATGTCGCTGGGAAAGTGGACTCCTAAGTACAATCGCGTCCAGGCGATCGCTACCACAAAGGGGCTGCCAAGCGCGAGCATCAACCAGCACCAGCGAGTCCCCCACGTCAATATCACTAGAGCCGCAACGAATGTCATACTCGCCATTGCATGACCACTGGGAAAGGCATAATCCAATTCTGGGGAGAGTGAATCCCATAAGTTAGGGCGAACGCGATGGAGTAATTCCTTGGCGGTGCTGTTGATCAACAGACTACCCGATAGAGTTATTAGCCAATAAGCTAGCGATCGCCACCGTCGCCAATACAGCAAGAGTAGCGCAATGACCGTTGCAACCGGAAATATCCCTTGGAAGCTACCAAGCTTAGTAAGGTTTACAGCAACGCGATCGAGCTGTGGTGTTACTGTGGTGTGAATTGCCAGCAGCAGAGATTTATCCCACACCAAGCCGCCTTCATTGCGCCAGATTACTGCGGCAAGCTGTTCAAACACCACTAACGGGAAGCCAACTCCGAGCAGGACTAGCAGTAAGGTGCGCCAGTGGGCAATCAGTAGCGACTGGAGAAATTCTAGAAAAGATTGAGAACGCTTCCAGAAATCAGAATTCAACATTGAGCAAGAATCAATCAGTATCACCCTTCAG
>JALYGX010000340.1 GCA_030776905.1 Cyanobacteriota bacterium
ACATTGGCGCAGCATCTGCACCACATCAAAAACTTGATTCGGGGTGGCTATGCCCACAGTATCGGCGAGACCGAAACGATTTACTATTCCCAGTCGATCGATAGCCAGATAAACCTGTAGCAAATCTGGAAGTGAACTCCGGAAGGAATCTTCCGTGGAAAAGCGCAACTCGGTTTGAGGGCTTTGCTCGTGGATGAAGGTAATCACTTCAGTTGCCAGCTCAACGATCTCATGGATGCTTTTACCATGACCAAACTGGCGCAGGAGACTAGAAGTACCGATGAACATATTGATGCCATTTACACCCGTCTCTAAGGCAACTTTGGCATCTTCTAGATGGCAGCGAATGTGGGTCAGTACTTTGGATCGCAAGCCCAACCGAGTTAAACGCTCACAATCTCGGCGGGATTGGGGTGAGGCACAAGGGGATGTCACTTCGATATATTCAACACCGAAATTGTCGAGTGCTTCGGCAATCTCGACTCTATCATCCGATGAAAAGTTAGCTCCATAAAACTGCTCTCCCTCCCGCAGAGTACTTTCAACAATTGCAAACTGGCTTATTGGCATTGATGTAGTCATTTTCTTTGGAGCAATTATTCACATTGAGCTGTGTCTTTAGGAGGGGATTGTCCTATCAACTTAATGCAATGTTCAATTGATAGAAAACCGTCTGTTTTTGTTTTAATGCAATCCTAAAGTTTTTCAAATTTAACTTGAAAATTATAACTTGTTGTCCCTCTTAAGTTTGAGATAGTTGCAAAGATGCTATTTTTGCTTTTATGAAATTTGATTGAGATTTCAAGTTAGAAATAAAATCACGAAACAATTGTTGTAAAATTTTAATTCCTTGAAAAATAGGAAAAATAGGGAAGTTGACTAAGGTGTACTTTTGAGTAATAGAACAGAGGATAGGATTGAATATTTTTGTATCAATTAACCTAAGTCATGAAAGATCGCAATAAACCATTACAGGGTCGAACAGCTCTGATTACTGGTTCTGGGCAAAATATTGGTAGGGCGATCGCGTTATTATTCGCGTCGTCAGGGGCAAATGTTGTAATCAATGGTCATCAGAATCGGGAAGCCATAGAAAAGGTTGCCCAGGAAGCCCGTGATTTGGGGAGTCAGGCAATAGCTGTAATCGCTGATATCGGTGACCCAGTTGCTGTGCAGAAAATGGTCGATGTTTCTATTGAAACGTTTGGTGCAGTTGATATTGTGGTAGCCAATGCGGCAATCAGACCAAAACAGGCTTTTCTAGATATCACGATTGAAGATTGGCATCGAGTTATCAACACGAACTTAAGCTCCGCCTTCTACCTTGCGCGTGCAAGTTTGCCGGGGATGAAAGCCAAACAATGGGGTCGAATAATTCATATATCTGGCTATGACGGATTTACCGGGGCTGCCGATCGTGCCCATAACGTGACGTGCAAAGGGGCTATTCACGCCTTGTCAAAAGCCCTTGCTATGGAGTTCGGTCCCTATGGAATAACAGCTAACACAGTCAGCCCCGGCACAATTGATACCAGTCGTATTCCTGAAGACTATCCGAATTTGGAGGCAAAGTATCAACTACTTAGGAAAATGATACCCTTACGCCGTCTTGGCACTTGCGAGGACATTGCCGAGGCATGTCTCTATCTCGCCTCGGATGCTAGCAGCTTTGTTACTGGTCAGGTAATTCACGTAAATGGTGGGTCAGTTCTACTCTCCTGTCACTTACCATCCGATGAAATCTAATTGAGCCGTTTTGTATCATGACTTGGAGTTGACTCCCCATGACTCGCTCGGAGCAGACAACGCTTCAACTGCTACAAGCTCTTAATAGTAAAAACCCTAAAAAGCGAAGAAGTTCAGTGCGAGCTTTGGCGCAAATTGGCTCAGAGGCGGCAGTGAAGGCGCTTGTTAGCGCACTGAATCATCCAGATGATGCGGTTAGCGGATGGGCGGCTTGGGCATTGGGGCAAATTGCCTCAGACGAGGTAGTAGCCCAGCTAATAGATACCCTAAACCATAAAGTTCCCCAGGTTCGGAAGTGGGCGGCTTCGGCTCTCGGACAAATTCACACGTTTGCGGCAACTAAAGGGCTGCTTTTTGCACTCAACGATGAAGACTCTGATGTTCGTGTATGGGCGGCTTCTGCCTTAGGGAAAATTCGCGCTGAGGCGGCTGTGCCTGGGTTGCTCATCGCACTCAACGGCGACAAAGATGCGTCTGTGCGTGGTCGAGCCGCTAATGCACTAGGGAAAATTCGCACTGAGGCGGCTTGTTCTGGGTTGCTGGTAGCGCTTAACGACCAAGACTCTCTCGTTCGTAGTCGAGCCGCTAATGCACTAGGGAAAATCGGTGCAGAGATAGCGGTAGAGCCGCTACTCTCAGCCCTGAGTGATCAAAACTCTTATGTCCGCAATCGAGCCGCTTCTGCGTTAGGGCAAATTGGCTCAGTTGCGGCGAAAGCTGGATTGAAAATAGCACTCAACGATCCAGACCCCTTTGTTCGCGAGCGGGTTATTGCAGCATTAAAGCTAATTGACACTAGAGCCTCTTTGGCTTTCCGGCAGACACAAGTAGTTGATTTTCAGTCAAAACAAGAGAAAGAAAAACTAACACCGAGTAACACGATTGTGCTTGACCCCCAACTCGATAAACTTCCGACAATCTTTATCACCAATCGTATTGAAGCAAGCCAACGCATACTTGGACAAACCACAGAACCACTCATCAAACACATAATCTCTATTTGCGATCCGAGTGAACCGTCTCCGCCTGGTTATACCCAAGTGTCCCACCGACTCCGGCTAGAGTTTGATGACATCACCACACCTATTGATGACCCTGAAGATGTCTTGGCTGCACCTGCGGATATCCTCCAAGTCATCGACTTCACGCAGGCGATGCGAGCGTGCGGTGGGGATGTTCTCATCCATTGTTTTGCTGGGGTGAGCCGCTCGACCGCTGTAGCCCTGATAGTTTATGCTGTGCTACTTGGCGTTGGAAAAGAAGAGGAAGCCTTGGCTTATGTACTAAAAGCCAGACCCCAAGCTGAACCTAACCCTTGGATTGTCGAATTGGCGGATGAAGCTTTGGGGCGAAACGGCAAGTTACTACAAGTCGTCGAAACCCATGAAGATTTATTGGATATGGCAAGACTTTGTGACTAAGCATGGTATTGGAGGCGTGTGAGGGTATTGAACCCCCACACGCTTCCCACCATTCATCCTCACGCCACCTACGGGATGAGGATGAATGGCGAATTCTTTGTAAACTGAATGATGTTCCTATTCCAGGATTCTGGAATACCTTCTACGCTCTCTTTGAGGCGATCGCTTTTGCCCGGAAACAACCACCCCTAACACCGGGAAGCGATCGCTGCACGTTAATAGCTGGCAATAGATGGCGATGTCTACCACAAGTACTACGTCCTACGCAATTGATTTTGGCACGAGCAATACAGTAATTACTCGCTGGAACCCCGTTACCCAGCAGCCAGAAACCCTCAACTTACCTGGTATATCGCTGCAACTGAGTCAGAACCCGCCTTTGATTCCCAG
>JALYGX010000341.1 GCA_030776905.1 Cyanobacteriota bacterium
GCGTAGGACTTAACGTTGATGCAGTTCTGCGGATATCGCCGTTAATCAGCTTAACAGACTGGAGAACACCAATAGCAAAATGTAAGCCTTGAATAATACTGCTCTTGCCTGAGTTATTGGCACCGACAAGAACATTGATGCCATCAAGGTCAAATAACGCATCGTTTATCCTTTTGAAGCGTTGTATTCTGACTGACTGAAGTGAACTCATGCAAGATTGTAGCTATAAATATATATTGCGCTGATATAGATGAATACACAGAAATTTTCACTGTATTGTCCAGCGAAGGGGAGACTCTTTCAGCCTAACACCCCTTTCAAAGTGAAACAGATTGAGCGATCGCGCCAGCTCGACAATTAGCCAAGAGTGAACCTCAGACCACAATGAGGGATTTTCCAGATAAGGGTTCATCCCTGGAAAACTCGGTGCCATAATCGCAACAGAAGGAATGAGAAAACGGACGATGGAAAAAGACGCGCTCCATCCCTACTATATCTATACCTTTTTCAAAGCACAGGAACGCAAACGTCCAGACCCCAAATCGAGGAGCAAGCGGTGAACGAGGTAGATATCCTGGGGATTGACTTAGGGACAACCCATTCAACCATTGCTATCTGGGAACTAGATAAACTCAATGACTAATAAAACCTTGACCATGAACTCGGTCGAACTTTTCACCGGAGCCGGGGGGTTGGCGCTGGGTATATCAAATGCAGGGTTTCGTCATCAAGCTGCGATCGAACGGGACAAAGATGCCTGCTTTACAATTCGCTCTAATCAGCAGCGCGGTATCCAGTCCGTAGCTGACTGGCCTGTCTTCCAAGCCGATGTAAGTCAATTTGATTTTACGACGCTCCCACTCAAAGGTGAAATCGACCTCCTAGCTGGAGGACCCCCATGCCAGCCTTTCTCTCAAGGAGGCAAACACCAGGGGTGGGATGACTCGCGAGATATGTTCCCCCAGTTCTTCCGGGCTGTCCGAGAAGTGAAGCCAAAGGCTATCCTGGTCGAGAATGTGAAGGGTTTGTTGCGTTCTTCTTTTAGCCAGTATTTTGAGTACATTATCCTGCAACTGACTTACCCGGAGATTGTGCACACGCCAGGTGAGGATTGGGTAGACCATCTATCAAGATTAGAACGGCACCATACTGTCGATCGCCACAATGGATTGTCCTACCGCGTAGTATTTCGCAATCTCAATGCAGCAGACTACGGCATTCCCCAAAAGCGCGATCGCGTTTTCATTGTAGGATTCCGCTCCGACTTGGGCGTAGAGTGGTCTTTCCCGCCACCAACCCATTCCCAGGAGGCAATGCTTTGGGAGCAATGGGTGACAGGTGATTACTGGGAACGGCATCGAGTTCCTCTCTCCGAGCGACCAGAAGTGCCGAGTAAGCAATGCGATCATATCTACAATCTCCAGTCCAGCTTGTTCCCACCCCCGACAAAGCCCTGGCGAACGGTGCGAGATGCTATTGGGGATTTACCAGTTCCGGGCAGTAAGGAAGGCTCTAGTAGCGTACTGAACCATATTGTCATACCAGGGGCTAGAAAGTATCTCGGTCACACAGGTAGTCCCTTAGATCAACCCGCCAAAACGCTGAAGGCGGGAGTGCATGGTGTTCCCGGTGGGGAAAATATGCTGGCTTTCCATACCGGGGAGGTACGTTATTTCACGGTGCGAGAAGCTGCCAGGTTGCAAACTTTCCCAGATGAATACTTTTTTCCTCACTGTTGGACGCAGACAATGCGGCAGTTGGGAAATGCCGTTCCAGTCGCTTTAGCTGAGATGATTGCTTCTAGTATCAGAACGCATCTATTGAGAGTAAGGGCGATTCAGGTATAGCCGCTGCTTGATAGAATCTACCCCATGCTAGAAATATTTAGAATCCCGCCCGATCTGTCAGAAAGTTTGATTGTTTTCTGTTCCAGACAAGATTGTTATAACCTTCAAGAACTCAATGCTTTAAAGGCAGACTTGAGCCAATATGTGGGGGTATATAGTCTATATTACCGGGGCGACTTTTCGATGTACGAGCTAATTAAGCAGGCGAACTTGAATTCTTGCTGTATGCCAATTTATGTAGGAAAAGCAGCTCCTAGCGGTCGTCGGACTGGGCGGACAACAATTGGTAGTACCCTGTACGGGCGTCTATCAGAGCATAAAAAATCTATTCAGGCTGTAGACAATCTTTCTGTTGAGGATTTCCAGTTCCAAGTGGCGGCAATGGACATCGATTTAGTTTCCTGGGGGGAAGCGGTTTTAATTCGTCACTTCAATCCGATTTGGAATTGGGAAATATCGGGATTCGGGATTCATGACCCCGGCAGTGGGCGTGCTGGGCAGAAACGTTCTGTATGGGATCAATTGCATCCAGGTCGTACTTTTGCAACTAAGCTTTCTGTAGCAAATAATTCGATTGATGTGGATGTTTTGGCGGTCAAAATTGCGGAACACTGTCAACGGATCAAAGAGAAATTGGGCTGTACTTAAGGGAGGGAATTATGCAATCACTCTTCGTCATTTATAATAATTGTTGATCTTTTGGGTGGCATTGAGCATTAGTTCATAATTGTAAAGTCTTGCTAGTAGCACTTGTGTGATCGCGCTGCAAGTCGTATGCATGAGTTCTACCTTGGCTCAGACCAAGTCGTTGTTTCAATCACAGCCTCGGCTTGAAGCGCGATCGCTCTTAACTTTTCCAATAGTTCACCCTTAACCTCTTTCCACAATCCTCGCTGATTCGCCTCTAGTAAGCGTTCTGCCATATCTCGCAACGCCCAAGGGTTCTTTTGTTGGATAAACTCCTGAACTCTTGGATCGAGCAAATATGCCTCCGCTACACCTTGATACATATGGTCTTCTACACAATTAGCTGTAGCATCGTAGGCGAATAAATAGTCCACGGTTGCTGCCATTTCAAAAGCACCTTTGTAGCCGTGGCGCATAACACCTTCAATCCACTTAGGATTGACAACACGAGAACGATAAACTCGCGCTATTTCTTCTCGTAGCTGCCGAACTTTCGGTTTTTCAGGAATCGAATTATCACCAAAATAAGTTTGAGGATTTTTGCCCGTTAAAGCACGCACGGCAACTGTTAAACCACCTTGAAACTGGTAATAATCATCAGAATCTAGCAAATCGTGTTCGCGGTTGTCTTGATTGTGCAAGACAACTTGCATCTGCTTCAGGCGTTGCTCAAAAGCTTCAGGTGCAGCTACCCCCCCGCCTCCAGAATTCCTCCTAACCTCCCCTTGGTAAGGGGAGGAACCAGAAATATTTCTAGCCTCCTCCCTTACTAAGGGAGTACTAGTGTAAGCGTAACTACTCCAATTGATGTAAGCACGGGCAAGGTCTTGCTCTGAAGTCCAATTTTGAGCTTCAATTAAACCTTGTAACCCAGCACCATAGGCTCCAGGTTTCGAGCCAAAGATGCGGAAGTGCGATCGCCTTTGTGCCTCCTCTTCACCTAACCCTGCTACCTCCCACTGTTCTTGTTCCTGTTTGACTTGCGCGGCTAAGGGGTTGTCTTCAGGAGATTCATCTAAAGCTGCAACGGCTCTCACCGCCTGGTCAAATAAATCAATTAAGTTAGGAAAAGCATCGCGGAAAAAGCCGGAAATCCTTAGCGTCACATCTACACGAGGACGCCCCAATATTGAGACGGGCAGAATCTCAAAATCTACTACCCGGCGCGAGGGATAATCCCACACGGGTTGGACGCCTAGTAAGGCAAGAGCTTCTGCTAAGTCATCGCCACCTGTGCGCATCGTAGAGGTTCCCCAAACTGATAATCCGAGTGTTTTGGGATAATCACCATTTTCCTGGGTATAGCGCTCAATTAAGACTTCAGCCGCCTTGCGACCAACATCCCAAGCGGTTTCGGTGGGGATAGCACGGATATCTACGGAGTAAAAGTTGCGGCCAGTGGGTAAGACTTCTGGTCGTCCGCGTGTCGGTGCGCCAGAGGGACCACTAGGTACATATCGACCGTCTAATCCCCTTAGTAATTGGGTGAGTTCCTGGTTCGTTTGCTGGAGTGCAGGGAGAAGGCGATCGCTTATCCAATCTAATTCTCGTTTTGTCGCTTCTCCAATGCAGAAATTCTGCTTTTGAATTAGCTGTCCTACTAAGTTAGCGGCTTGTTGCTCTAATTCTTCAACCACATCACCAACAATTCGATGGCTTACCCCCTTATCCGTACCTTCCTCAACTGCTGGAAGAACTAAAGAAGGGTCAGTAGTTAAAGGGTCGAAATCCAATCCCTTATCCTCAGCCAAAGCACGAGTTAAACCAATGCGACCCTTACCGGGATGACGCGCAATTGCCACAATCAAATCCCGCAATTGACGCCCCTCTGGACACTGCCCGAAGATATGAAGACCATCTCGAATTTGAGCTTCCTTCAATTCGCAAAGATAGCCATCAGCACGGGTTAAGAATTCCTCGACACCTGCCTCTATTTCAATACCCAAATCTCTATGTAGCTGTTCTTGGCGGATGAGTTGAGTAATGCGATCGCGAATTAGTCCCAACCGTGATGGATCTAAACTTTGCGCCTCATAATACTCATCAATCAATCCTTCTAACTGTTGCAAAGAACCATACAGTTCAGCGCGAGTCATCGGTGGTGTCAGGTGGTCGATAATCACCGCTTGAGAACGACGCTTGGCTTGAGAACCCTCACCTGGGTCATTCACAATAAACGGATACAGATGAGGCATCGCACCAAAAGCGACTTCTGGATAACAGTTACCCGATAGCGCCACACTCTTACCCGGTAACCACTCCAGATTGCCATGTTTACCGACATGAACCACCGCGTCTGCTCTAAAGTGTTGCCGTAACCAATAGTAATAGGCAAGGTAAGCATGAGTCGGCTCTAAATCTGGCGCATGATAATTCAAGCTGGGGTCGATATCGTAGCCTCGCGACGGTTGAATCCCCACGAATACATTGCCCAGTTGAATTCCTGGGATGGGGTATTGGGTATTGGAGACATCCTGGCGTCCTTCATCATGCCAGCGATCGCTTATTCCTTTCTGAACCTCTGGTGGTAACGTTTCAAAATACTGCTGATACTCATCTATTGGTAAATACTGTTGTATAGAGCGCAACTCTCGTCCTTCTGGGTCATTTGTTACCCCAGCGGTTAGACGCCCAATTAGTGCATCCCCAGTTTCCGGTATATCTTCAACCTGATAGCCAGCTTGCTGTAACGCCTTGAGAATCTCAATACAACTAGCAGGCGTATCGAGTCCAACTCCATTAGCGAGGCGTCCGTCACGGTTGGGATAGTTTGCCAAAATCAAAGCGATGTGTCGTTGGCAGGGTGGAGTTTGGCGCAATTTCAGCCAATTAGCCGCTAAATCGGCGACAAAATTAATGCGATCGCTCACTGGCTCATAGACTACTACATCCGTTTCCAGTAATGGATTCCAAGTTTGTACCGATTTAAAGGAAACCGCACGGCTAATAATCCGCCCATCCACTTCTGGCAGCGCTACATTCATTGCCGTATCCCGTGGTGTCAGCCCCTGAAACTGAGAATCCCACTGTTCCACCGTGCCGCCACTAAAAATCACCTGCAACACTGGCACATCCAGACGCTGCCACAACTCCAACTGAGGTGTCTCCGTTTCCAATTTGGCTAGAGAAAAACTAGTGGTATTGAGCAAGACGCCAATTCCTTCCGCCTCTTTCGGCTGGAAATACGGCAACAACTCCGCTTGCACATCGGGATCGCGTAGAGACGTGACAAAGACAGGTACAGCTTCCAATTGGCGATCGGCTAAAGCTTGACACAAAGCATCAATCGGCGCAGTATTCCCCGCCAAGTAATGAGCGCGGTAGAACAGAATACCAACTTTATTGTTTGTGATTTGTTCCTGATTCTCCCCCTTTTTTAACCCTGGTTGGAGGGGATCGCATTGCCTTTCTAAGGGGGCATGATAGGACTCAAATCGCCACGGATAAAGCCCAACACGAGGTACTGGTGTGGGCGGTGGTGGACTATAACTCTGCCCCAGGCATACATCCGCCATAAATTGGAGGGCGTTAACAAAATTCTCCACCCCACCCTCTATCAGGTAGCGCCAGAGTTGGTTAACGGCTGTAAGACTGACTGTAGAGTGACTGACTAAATCTAAATCCGGACGATCATCTCCTGGCAACACAACTAGGGCTGCACCCGTTTG
>JALYGX010000342.1 GCA_030776905.1 Cyanobacteriota bacterium
CTTCACCTAAAAGGATGTTCAAGTTCGTCTGACTCCCCTTTAAGAAGCCGTGAGAATTGAAATTTGTATCTAGTGTGGAGCTTGAGGCAGCTAGCTACATTGGGAAAGACTCGCCACAAAAATACCGGGGGACACACGGAAATTTAAGCTTGAGGAGTGAGTTGAAAGGCTCAAGTATGCTCAGTAAGACGCGAAGTAACTAACCGCTTGCTCAGCCCAAGAATCATCGTGGCTTTAGCCCGGTGAGTGTCAAGTAAAAAGTCAGCTAACCAGCCACCAGTTTAGGTGAATTTCCGGAAACACCTAATGTTAAAGGAGGGACATTGAGTCCTTCCTTTAACCGCCTCTCATTCCACCGTTAAACCAATGCGGGGTACTCACCTTACGGTTCCATATATCCGCGCTGGTTATAACGGGGGTCTTGCCAGCGAATTAGATAAAGATGCTGAACCAGGCGCTGGCTTAACCAATCGGATTGATGTCTCCCACAAATTTCAACAAATCCGCCATCGTAAATGTTCCTGGTTTTTCGGCAGGCAGTATCGGCTGCCACTCTGGGTTTCGCGCCAAAAATGAGCTACTATCAGCTTCCAGAAGACCGACAAAAACTTCAGCGACAATACGGCTTCCCACCTGACCCAAACGCTTTCCTTTTCCTTGGATTTGCGCCTCCTTGAGGATGTAATACCACAGCGGTGACTCAATATCAAACTTGTGCTTCTTCGCAACTGCTCCATCTGGTCCTTTACCAATGTCAGATTTACTCAACGGCTTGAATTTCATGAACCGAGCAATACTTTGACCGGATGGCAGACCCATGCTGCGACCTCGACGCAGGTTTCTGACAGCGAGTGAACTTGGCTCTGGAACATTTGGTAAGTTCTTGAGGGGGTCAACGAGGAAAGGATCTAGCTTGCGGCTCAAACCTACTTCCACGTTTGGATCAATCTCAAAGAACCTCCTCCAGTCAATAATCCAATCACTAGGAATAGGAATATTAGCAAAGTCGCCCAACTCGCCTGATTTGGCAGTGAAACGAAACAGCAGATCCAGAGTCGCAGGTGTTGCTCCACCGGGACGAGGCGTGAAAACCCGGTTGTAGTCATAAACCGCACGAATCATGCTGTGACCGAGACGATAAGCTGCTACTGAAAACTCGACCGGAATAAATGGCTCTCCATCAAATTTGAAAAAGCGCCTGCCTTTCTTCAGCACTTGGTCTAACTGCTCAGTGTCAAGAACGCGACGCAAAAAGTCGTGGAGTACGATCCACTGATAGTGCCAAATCACCAAATCTCGTGCTTCTTCAAAAGGTGACTTCCGAATCGGAGATTCTTGTGTGATACTGCCGTCCCTGATTCCTGCAACTATCTTGTTATGAAACTTCAGAAAAGCCAAGTGCAGTTGCGCAACAATTAGGTTTTCGTCGTTGCGGGGGTCACCGATTATCGCTAGAGTACTTTGGGCACGCGGGAGGTCATTGGGCAGTTTAGTGGGAATACCGGGATCTCCACCTCCAGGCTGTTCGTTTGTTGTCCCAATTAAAAATAGCTCTGGATCAGAGAGGTCATAGAGATACGGTTGTCCATTTGGACCCGACCCATAGAGACTATCGAGGTCGAGCCTTGGCGTGCGGAAATTTCTTACAGCCAATGGATCGACAATGATCTCTTGCAGAGCCGTCGTGTCGAAGGTAATGTCATGATCGATGAATTGACCAAGATAGGTGTACCCAGCTGGCACATTTGCATTGTCGCCCTGTGGAGAATCGGGCTTTGCATCATTCATCGCATTTCCCAGCTCGGTCAGACTTTCTAATGAGGGAGTTAATGGACGAAGTCCTGGAAACATCCTGCCAAACTTTCCACTTTGAGCGAATTGACTGGGAGGTTGATTTTCCCCAGTGCGGGGGCTGAAGCCATGAAATTTCACCATATTTATGCCTTTCTATCGCTAGGGTTCAATGTTCCATAGGAAATTAACAGTTGAGCTAAGAAGCACTAGAGAAAAGCGTTTATAGCTCAACAGTTTTGTAAGAGCAAAAAACCTCATATTTAGATGAGAATTTGGATTCAGTTGAGGAGTTTATGCCGATTTCTAACATTTCCTTTAAGAACTTTAGAACCTACAAACTAATCCTTATCCTTTCCGGAATAAAATACTCATTAGAATGCAATTCGTTACAAAGCAAGACTAAACAGCCTATTCTTGCTTTGGCGCTCCTTGCCTTTAGTCGGAGTAATGTTAAGTACACGGCTGCATTGGACACTGCCTCAGTGAACCCCGACAGCCTAGAACTCAGTACCCGGTGGTTAAAAAAGGCACAAAAAGTTTGACAACGCCACAGACAAAATCAGTTTAAACTCCTGCTCTTCCATCAACAGTATTGATGTACCAACAACTCACCTTCGCTGAGTCAGTTTGTCGTTAGTCTAAACTCCAGTTCGATAACTAGCACTCAAAATAGAGTTCCTAAAATCACAAATTAGGCGCGCACGGCTGTGCGCCCTTATGGGGATTCTTGCAGGAAATACTATAACTACAGGGGTTTATTGTATGTATTAGTGGCTGTTTTCGTAGTTTTAAAGATGTGGTTATAGAGTAAATATCACTAAATAAAATTTAAATTTAGTTGACTAACTAAAAACATCCGGAATCAACAAAAGAATCTATGAAGACACAACAAACAAGACTAACAGGGTCAGAGTTAAAGGTATGAAAAAATACAGACTATAAGTTTCCAGCCTTTTGCTAGTCAACCAGGACTCTTGACCTTAAATTCAATAAAGGAGTTTCCCATGCTACGACAAATGTGCTGGCTATCGAGGTTTGGTACAAACGAGGATAAAATTTTGCATCTGCGTACTGCCCCTCACGAAGCGTGGCGACCTTACACAGCTTTTCCTCAATTTTCTGTTCCAGACTTTCGCATACCTAAAGGTTCTAAGGGTTGGGCTACTTATCAGAAGTTAATGAAGGCTGGCTGGGTTTTGGTGCCTAGCACAACTGAAATGGCTACCCAGGACAAAGAACTTGCTAGCAATCAGCTTCATTAAACTGTTTAGTTTGCTGAGATTATACGAACTGAGGTAGGGGCAGAGCCAAATATCTGCCCCTAGTGATAATTGTCTTAGTGAGCTGAGGCAACCTGATACACGCTAGTTAGCTTATCCAGTTGCTGCACTAGCAGACTGAGGAACAAACCGACATCAGTGACGACGCCGACGGATTCAATGGAACCGCGATCGCTTAATTTCGTCACGACGGCGGGGTTGATATCCACACAGACCATCTTCACTCCAGCAGGCGTCATATTCCCCACACCAATCGAGTGCAGCATCGAGGACAGCATCAAAATCATATCTGTCCCTTCTAGCAGATTGGCATACTCAGATTGCGCTTTAATCAAATCCATCTGAGTATCCGGCAGAGGACCATCATCGCGAATTGAGCCAGCCAGAGAGAATGGTACATTGTTGCGCACGCATTCATACATCACACCTTTAGTGAGTGCGCCCTGCTCTACGGCTGCCGGAATACTACCGTAGCGACGGATAAGGTTGATGACTTTCAGGTGGTGTCGATGTCCGCCTCGAACGGCGACTCCTCGTTTCATATCAACGCCAAGAGAGGTTCCCATCAAGGATTGCTCAATGTCGTGAACCGCGATCGCATTGCCTCCCAGTAGTGCCTGCACGTAGCCATCTCGAATCAAACGGGCTAGGTGTTGACTGCCACCTGTATGAATCACTACAGGACCAGCCGTGACGACAACTTTGCCACCTTGATCACGGATTTGACGCAGTTCCCAGGCAATTTGCTCAACGACCAATTCCACGCGGCGTTCGCTGGAGACACCCGCACCCATGAAGCTAAACTCTTGGGTATTGCGCTGTTCTCTCGATTCGGTTTTGCGGATCGTGCGAATCCCTTCCACGCCGACAATTACATCTTCGCCGACTTTCAGATCCCGCAGCAGCTTGCAGCGAGCAACTGGCGCATCGGCGCTACGAGTCACAGCGATCGCACCATCCATCCGCTGATTTTGCACCTTAATCCACTGACCCTCGATCCGTACCTCTGTCGGATAGATCGTCGTGACATAAAAGTCATCAGGAGCCACACCATCTTGGGTGACAGGTTCCAGGATAGCATCGCAGACCTCTTGAGGAGGAGCCACAGCACCCATATCAATGATCTGGGTCATGATCTCTTCCATCACATCGTGGGAAGGAGCCGACACCTTCACCTCAGCACTTGAGGTACTTTGCCGTTGTTCTCCCAAACTGAAGTTGAGAACCTGGAAGCTACCCCCATTTTCCACGATCAAATCTAGGGCACGGCTAATCAGTCCGGAGTCTAGTAAATGTCCTTCCATCCGCACGGTGCGACTTTCCACCGGGGTGCTGGCATGGACTTCAGTGCGGACTGGCTCCGTGACTCGTAATGTCAAGCACTTCGCCGCACCACCAGCTTTGAGAAATTCGGTGAGCGGTGTCTCAACCACTTCAAACCCAGCTTGGGTAAGACGTGCATTTAGGTCGTCGCTGGCTTTGTTGAGGACGACCACTTTCTCAATGTTGACAGCGTTGCAGGCGAAGCTGACAGCATCGGTTTCCTCAATGGCTATCCGCTTCTCTGGCGGCACCCGCATCTCAATTAAGCGGTTGGAATAAGCATCAAAGGCGGGTGGATAATAGAGTAAGTAGCCGCCAGCTAGGGGACAGAAGCAGGTATCGAGGTGATAGAAACGCTCATCCATCAACCGCAGAGACACGACTTCAATATCGAGCCATTTTGCCAGGTACGGGTGAGAATCGAGTTCTGAGCGGAAGCCATATCCCGCCCACAACCAGCGTCCTTCTCGATCAAGTAAAGCGTCACCAGCGCCTTCAAAGGGTAAGTCTTTAGGAAGTTCGTGTACGGTATAGCCTTGAGACTCAAACCACTGTTTAAAGTAAGGCTCCTCACCTTGACGCTCTTTGTGAAAGAAGCGGCTGAGTACGACCGTTTTGCCCAAGACTAAACCAGCATTGGCAGTAAATACCATATCAGGCCAACCCGGTTGAGGTGCAACCAAATCAACCAGGGTTCGGTCTTTGAGGATGTAGTGAAGCTTTTGCCATTGTTCAACGGCGCGATCGCGGGAGGACTTGTGAATATTCCCCTCCATCCACGGATTAATCACATAATCCACGTCGTAATGGTCGGGGGCACACATGAGGAAACGAATCGAATCAGTCATAATCGATTTAAGATGAGGTAGACGCCGACAAGCCTGATTGGGTTAGCAATTGATTGACGATGTTACGGTCGTTGCTACTCTTGAAAACTTCAGGAGGATTGAGCGGCTAGGCGCGTTGAAGACTAATGTCCTATTTTAGAGTGCCAAAGCGCCTAAGGATTGTGAGATCGCGGCAAGAAGCGATCGCTTTATAACATTTGGCTGATCAACTTTTTGGTCAAGTAAGCTAGAGCATTAACCCAGCCGTCGTATCATCCCTTCCCGTGCGAGAAATCCACCAGCAAAGGTATCTTGCACTTCTATTTCCACTCGATCCAGAAAATCATCGTTATGATTTGGTTCGTGGTGAAAGATCGCTAGCTGCTTGGCACCCACTTCTTTTGCCACCTTCACGCCTTCCTGCCAAGTTGAGTGTCCCCAACCTAACTTAGGAGACTTGGGGTTATGGTATTCCTCATCGGTGTACATGGCGTCGTAGATAATCAGATCGGCATCACGAGCCAGATGCAGCACATTTTCATCGGGGCGGTCGGGAAAATGTTCGGTATCGGTGCAGTAAAATACAGAATGCCCTTGCCAGGTCACTCGGTAGCCCATCGCGCCATTCGGATGGTTGAGACGCCCGGTTTCAATAGTGATATCGTCCAACGTCATCGTATCGCCACAGACTATGTCGTAAAACTTCAAATCTGCCTGTATTTCTTTGACGGGGACGGGAGAATTCATGTGCAAAACGCGATCGCAGAAATGCTTCTCCATCGCTGTCCCTTCCGGTGCTGCGCCATAAATATGCAAGGTGTTACCTTCCACAAAAGTTGGCGTGAAAAAGGGTACGCCTTGAATGTGATCCCAGTGATAGTGAGTAAAAAACCAATAGGCTTCGATAGGCTGTTCAGGTTGTAAACCTTTCCCCAGCATCCGCAAACCAGTCCCGCCATCAAAAATCAGGCGTTTTCCACCGACTTGCATCTCGACGCAGGAGGTATTACCGCCATAGCGAACTGTATCTTTGCCAGGGGAGGGAACACTACCACGGACTCCCCAGAATTGGACAACAAACTCAGAGGAAAGATTCGTTTCCATTTGTGATAATTTAAGACTGTAATGTACCGCACTGACCCTGATGACGTAACAGGTGGTCGCACAATACTAAAGCGACCATAGCTTCTACCATAGGTACTGCTCTAGGCAAGACGCAAGGGTCGTGTCGCCCTTTTGCCGCTAGTATTGTTTCCTCACCCGCGTTTGTCACAGTACGCTGTTCTTTTCGTATGGTAGCAGTCGGTTTAAAAGCTACCCGCATAATGATATTCTCGCCGTTAGCGATGCCACCCTGAATGCCGCCCGAACGGTTGGTTACCGTGCGCACCGCACCCGTTTCATCGGTATAAAATTCATCGTTATGCTCGCTGCCAGTTAGCAAAGTCCCGGCAAAGCCGGAGCCGATCTCAAAGCCTTTACTGGCGGGGAGAGACATTACCCCTTTTGCAAGATCGGCTTCTAACTTATCGAATACTGGCTCTCCTAAACCTTTGGGTACGTTGCGGGCAACGCATTCGACTACACCGCCGATTGAATCACCACTACGCCCGATCTGCTCGATGCGTTCGATCATGCGTTCGGCACATTCGGAGTCAGGACAGCGGACAATATTGCTTTCTACTTGTTCCAGGGTAACGGTATTGGGGTCAACGACGCCTTCTAGATCTTTAATCCGCTTGACGTAGCCAACAATTTCAACACCAGCCACTTGTTTAAGGATTTTTTTGGCGATCGCACCTGCTGCCACTCTGCCTATTGTCTCCCGCGCCGAAGACCGTCCCCCACCTTGCCAATTCCGAATGCCGTATTTGGCATCATAAGTCGCATCCGCATGAGAAGGGCGATAGGTTTGGGCCATTTCGTCATAATCTTGGGGACGAGTATCTTTATTGCGTACCAAAATTGCGATCGGTGTTCCCAATGTTTTCCCTTCAAACACTCCCGAGAGAATTTCGCAGGTATCCGCTTCTTTGCGGGGTGTCGTAATTTTACTCTGACCCGGACGCCGCCTATCTAATTCCAGTTGGATTTCAGATGCCGAAATTTCCAGTCGCGGCGGACAACCATCAATAACGACACCAACGCCGCCGCCGTGGGATTCACCGAAGGTCGTGATGCGAAATAGATGCCCAAACGTGTTGCCCATGTTACCTAAGAGGGATGTCTAGAAACTCCGATCTTAACAGCCTCGCTCGCGATCGAGGGTAGGGCGATCGCACTATTAGGTGTTGCACACTATACGCCGCGAATATGGGTTTGATTTTTCTTCAGGTACCGATTAACGTTGCATCAAAGTCTGATTGATTTGGTGTAATAACTGGCTCATCGACTGGGAATGCCCTGGGAGAATTTGAGTAGCGACAGTTCTCAGTAGCGAGTCCAGTTCAGCAGTAGACTCTCCCCTGCCAGCCGTTGCTTCATCCAGTGCAGCAGCCTCTAATCGATGATCGAGCACGAGAATCGGCGGTTGCATTTCCAGTTGAGTCAAGGAAATCAATCCTTTAGCTAGCACCGAGGGATTGCTGGCGTCCCTTAAACGCAGTAGCACCAAGTCAACACTTCGATCTTGGAGATGACGGTGTATTTCTGCCCAAGAACACGAGAGTATGCTTCTAAATCCAGCGGTTTCCAGGTACTGAATCAAAGCTTGGAGCCATGAAGAGTGAGTAGTGGAGAAGTTGAGGATTTGAGATTTGGGAGTTTGGCTTGAGGAGTCTTCCCTGTCCTGGCACAAACTCTGGGCTTGCTCCCCAATATCCATCACGAGAATGTTGGGTTTGTGACTCATTCCGGCTGCAACTTGAATGACTTGCAACAAGGCAGCAATCCTGGACGCATTATCTGACGATAAACAGGGATACACAGAAAGACCCGTAACGTGATTCGCCGCCTCTGTCGTTTGATGATCGAGGGTGACAAGCGGTAACGCGGTCAAGTCCGTATAGGACGAGAACTGTTTCAAGTAGGCAAGGGGGTCGGCGAGTCTGGAACTGTCTAGTAAGATGACATCGGGATGCCAAACACGGGCGAGTAGTTCTGCTTGATCTAAATCATCGGCTTCCAGAACTCGATAATTGAGTCCTGAGTTTTGAAGATTTAATCCCTCCGTTAACTCAGAACTCAGTACAGATGAGTCAGGCGGTGTATCGTCCAATTCCGGACTCAGGTGCAGAATTGTCACGCTGGTTTGGGTGAAGCCTTGGCGATCGCTTAAACTCGTTAGACTCTCTAATAAGTCTTGCTCTTGTACGGGTAAGCTTAACAAGTCATCGGCTTTGTTGTGATAAGCCTGCTGTTTTTCTGCCTGTGTTGCCGTCACTATCACGGGGATGTGACTAGTTTGGGTATCGGACTTGAGGAGAGTCAACACATCCCAGCCAGAAAGTTGTGGCAGCAGCGGATTGAGTAATATGGCACAAGGTTGCAAGCGGCGAGCTTTTTCAATCGCCTCTGTACCTGAACGGGCAATCACGACTCGATAGGCTAAATTCTTGAGCTGTTCCGTCAAATCTTCCAGGTATCGCGGTACCGTTTCCACAATTAACACCAAACGGTTGCGGATTGGGGCTTGGGGAATTTCCCCGGCTTCCATGCCTGCCTGCTCTGCCATATCCCTGCTCCACTGCGGCGGGGTTGGCGGTAGTAGTAGGGTAAACTGGCTTCCTTCTCCGGCTTTGGAAATAAACGAAACATCTCCACCGTGCAAGCGAGCGAGGCGTTGAGTTAAAACCAGTCCCAGTCCCGTTCCCTCATGGCGACGGGTGAGAGGTTTTTCTAGCTGTTGGAATTTCTGAAAGATCAAGTGCTGCTGTTCGGGTGGGATGCCAATACCTGTATCCCAAACCGTGAAAGCAATCCAGCCTTCCCAACGATTGACCCTCAGACCAATTTCACCCTCGATATCTGTAAATTTGATGGCATTGGATAGCAGATGCATCAGCATCTGGCGCAGGCGCAACTCGTCGGCAACGAGCAATTCTAAGCCGGGTTCGATCTCTAGAGTAAATTTGATTTCGGGAGTGGATTCTTCCTCCTGATGGTCTTTCTCCGAGGGTCGTTGTTGCGCTTGGCAGTAGGCGCGATCGCATACGCTCTGAATCTGTACTGGCTCTAGCGTCAGTTCTAACTGACCCGTTTCCATTCGCGTCAGATCGAGAATATCGTTGACCACCGTCATGAGCTGACGCCCACTGTGATAAATCAGCCGCGCATATCGAGCTTGACGTTCATTCAGCGTCCCCAAGGCTTGGTCTTTCAACAGCGATGACAAGCCCAAAACAGCGGTAAGAGGGGTCTTCAGTTCGTGGCTAATACAAGCTAAAAATTCATCTTTCAGACGATTGAGTTGTACTAAATCTGCGTTTTTTGCTGCCAGTTCTTTCGCCACTTGCTGCTGCTCTGTTGTGTCTTGAGCCAGGACTAGCAATAAGTCATCCGGCAAAGCAGGAGGAGTAGGGGAGGCAGGGGAGGCAATACCATTTCTATAGCCAGGGGTTTGAGAAAACGATGCTTTGCTAAGACGCGCTCCTTCTGCCTTCTCTTCCTGGAGGACGAACGATGGTGATAGCGGAACTCTAAGAAATGAGAAGCTGCGCTCTTGGTAGTTGTGTCGCGTTTCTAAAGCTGGGATAGATACCTCTTGGGATATCTCGTCATCGTGGGTTTGAATCATCGGCAATGCTGAGAGCATCACTCGACGTTTAGAAACGGCTGCCGCCATGTAAGGGGTATCAAGTGCGCAGTAGCGCTGAGTCGTCGCCTGAGCTGAAGACTCATACCGCGATTCAGCGCTGTCCCCGACTATTAAGGGCGATCTTTTTCCAGAAGTTCCGTCAGGGACAATATTGCGGCCTGGGAACGTTGTGGAACGAAGTTCAGCATCGTTACCCGTAAAGCCTAGCCCGGACGAGGTTAGCGTTTCCACGTCCTCTGACATGGTGCTACTGTTTAGCGCGAAGGAGGATTCAATAGCTGGAGAATCTAACCTAGAAGCGGTGGTAGGATTGAGCCGGTCCGAGTCTGAGGTTGTCCCAATCTGCTGACGCCAGCTAAGATTTTGAGCTAAGACTTTTCCGCTAGTGGTTTGCAAGCTCAGGGGTAAGGGCAGTTGTTCCAATAGTTGCACTAAAGGAGCGAGTGGGTCGGGTTGTGTCTCTTGCTGAGTATCAGCCGTATCAGTCGCCGCGAATTCCGAGGCTACGGAATTTAATAATTGCCAACTGTTGAGTAATCCAAGAAACTTCCCTTCCTCATCTACTAATGCCCAATGCTGAGAACTAGAATTTCCAGATGTAGAGTGCCTCCCTTGATAGAGAGGAGCGAGCCTTGGGGATTGGGAAAATGTTACTGGTGATTGAGGGATTTTACTAGAGACTTCTTCCCTCTCTGTGTCTTGAAAGTACTGAGTGCTGTTAGCGTAGCGGGGCATAGACCGTGCTGAGCGCTGAGTGGTGTTAGCGTAGCGGGGCGTAGCTCGTGCTGCTAGCGTAGCGACGGTTTGCGCGTGCCCAGTAGAAAAGAGATTTATCGGCTTCGTTGTGAGTTTTTGTTCAGGATGCCCAATCTGCCCATCTCCTGACTCTTGTAGGTATGCCCAAAATTGGCTTAAATTCAGTTGAGCTGATAGGATTTGCAAGGGTTCAACGATGGGTGGCTCTAGCTGAAATAGCGGTTTTTGGAAATCTTCGATTGTCATCCCCACAGGAGTTTGCCCCAATCTTGTCGGTGAGATCAGGTAGGGCAGAACTTGTCGAAGCTCGATCGCGCCCAAGGGACGTTGCTGTTCGCTCACTACGACAATCGCGTTACACCCTGAACCGCGAAAAATTTCCAGCACCGCCGCAAGACTAGACGTTGCCTCGCAGACGGGAATGGCTTGAACAAATTCTTTTAGACTGGGAGTTGACATGGATAAAACCACTCTTGCTGAAATTGAGGATAATCACCGACGACACTCAGCACATCCTCCTCAGTGAAATTGAAAATGAGGTTGCTAAAGTTAAATAGCTTTACAAAAAACGTTTAAGGCTAAGAATCCGTACAGCTCAATTATTGATCTCGATCGGGGGGATCGATGGCATTGCAATTACAATTACTTACAATTGGCCAATGTTTAAATTAGTATTAAGGATTTACCGAACAAATTGTTAAAATATACTTCGACAGAGCGATGTTACATCGTAAATCGTTAGTTTATTTTCTCAACACCTATTGTTTTGCCTCCCCTACTAAGTATCTGTACGTATGTGCGCTCTAAATCTCTGGCTCAATCCCTGAGTCAGGTTTTGAGCAGCGATCGCTATATTTTGCACTCTACTACCTCAGAAGCTGAGTTTTTCAGGTTCGTTGAGCAACATAAGCAGTACCTCGATTGTTTGGTTCTAGAGGAGGAGGGTTCATTGCTACCCTTTATCCATAGCTGGTATGAGGGAGGCACGTTGCTACCTATCGTAATTTTTCCTCAGGAATCGGAAACCCTTAAACATAGCCTTGCCGCGAATAACTCGCCAGACACAACCCAAGCGACTGATAACTCCCTACCCAAACAGGCAACGTATCGGTTCCATGCCGCAGAAGTCCGACTCGGTATCAGCCAAGTCAATGAGATTGGGAGTTTCATCGATAAAGCGATCGCTCAGTTTGTTTCTCTTTCTCCTGCCTCTGACTTACCTGAAGCTGCTGCCAACACAGATCTTACTACTCAGCTAACCACTTGTAGCTTTCTGATGCAGCAGCAGAGACGGTTAGCCGAAAAACTTAAGGAGCGACTTGGATATCTCAGTGTGTACTACAAAAGAAATCCCCAGCTTTTTTTACGCCATCTGTCTCAAAACGAGAGGCAAAAGCTTTTAAAAAACTTAAAATCAGAGTATCGTCAGATTATTTTGAAGTACTTTTCTCAAGAAAATACCCTTAATCAAAAAATCGATAACTTTGTTGATAAAGCATTTTTTGCCGATATTTCCGTGACGAGGATCGTGGAAATGCATATGGAACTGATGGAGGAATTCTCCAAGCAGTTGAAGCTGGAAGGGCGAAGTGAGGAGGTGTTACTTGACTATCGCCTGACGCTTATCGATGTTATTGCTCATTTAGGCGAAATGTATCGCCGCTCTATCCCCAGAGAGTCATAATATCAGCTTTTAGCTGTCAGCATTTAGCGATAAGCTGGATTGAAGGCTCTTAACTCGACCTTGTCCTTAAGCTCATTTCTGGTTGCTATTGCATTCTCTCCCTATTGTTGCTAATTGCTAACCTATGAGTCCGCTGAAGAAAACGTATGTTCTCAAGCTTTATGTGGCGGGGAACACCCCCCACTCTGTCAAGGCTTTGAAAACACTCAAAACTATCCTGGAACAGGAATTTCAAGGAGTTTATGCTCTCAAAGTTATTGATGTCCTAAAAAGCCCCCAGCTAGCGGAGGAAGATAAAATTTTAGCGACCCCAACTCTGGCAAAAGTCTTACCGCCTCCTGTCCGCAAAATTATTGGGGATCTTTCAGATCGAGAAAAAGTTTTGATTGGCTTGGATCTTCTCTATGAAGAACTTCGGGAAGACGAAGGAGATTTTTAGTGGAACTTCAGAGTTCATAGTAAACTAGTACTCTTCTGTCGGGCATTCAAGTCTGCTTCTGTTATTTGAAAAAATCCTTTTTTGCAACCCCAAATATGAGTCAAATTCATCCCACTGAGCAAAAACATGACCAACTAGAAACAGTAGGAGTCCGAAAGATTAGGACGATGATCGAAGGATTCGATGATATCAGTCATGGAGGACTCCCGATCGGTCGAACTACTCTGGTCAGCGGTACCTCTGGCACGGGAAAGACATTGTTAGCCGCTCAGTTTCTCTACAATGGCATTAGTATTTTTGATGAAGCTGGAGTATTTGTGACTTTTGAAGAGTCTCCCACAGATATCATTAAAAATGCGTTTAGTTTTGGTTGGGATTTACAGAAATTAATTAATGAAGGAAAGCTCTTTATCTTAGATGCCTCACCTGATCCAGAGGGACAAGAAGTTGTTGGAAATTTTGACCTTTCAGCGCTGATTGAGCGGATTCAATATGCTATTCGTAAATACAAAGCTAAACGAGTTTCTATTGACTCAATAACAGCTATCTTTCAACAGTATGATGCCGCTTCAGTGGTACGACGAGAGATTTTTCGCTTAGTTGCGCGCCTCAAGCAAATTGGCGTGACAACCGTAATGACTACAGAGCGAATTGAGGAGTATGGAGCAGTAGCACGGTTCGGGGTGGAAGAGTTTGTTTCCGACAATGTGGCAATTGTCCGTAACGTCCTCGAAGGTGAACGACGACGCCGCACCATCGAAATTCTCAAGCTGCGCGGCACCACCCATATGAAAGGAGAATACCCGTTTACAATTACCAACCACGGAATCAATATATTCCCCTTAGGCGCGATGCGACTGACTCAGCGTTCTTCTAATGTCCGCGTGTCTTCGGGTGTAAAAACTCTTGATCAAATGTGCGGCGGGGGTTTTTTCAAAGATTCAATTATCCTGGCAACGGGCGCTACGGGGACTGGAAAAACCTTGTTAGTGAGCAAGTTTATTCAAGATGCTTGTTTGCAAGGCGATCGCGCTATTCTTTTTGCTTACGAAGAATCTCGCGCTCAACTGTCTCGTAATGCTTATTCTTGGGGAATTGATTTTGAGGAATTGGAACAAAAAGGTTTTTTGAAAATACTTTGCACCTACCCAGAGTCAGCGGGACTAGAAGACCACTTGCAAATCATTAAATCAGAGATTGCTGAATTCAAACCCTGCCGAATTGCTATCGATTCCCTTTCGGCTTTGGCACGAGGAGTTAGTAATAATGCTTTCCGGCAGTTTGTAATTGGTGTTACGGGTTATGCCAAGCAAGAAGAAATTACTGGATTTTTTACTAATACGACAGACCAATTTATGGGGTCTAACTCAATTACGGATTCCCATATTTCTACGATTACAGATACGATTTTAATGCTGCAATACGTAGAAATTCGGGGTCAAATGTCTCGCGCTATCAACGTGTTTAAAATGCGGGGTTCTTGGCACGATACAGGGATTCGTGAGTACATAATTAGTGAGGAGGGACCAGAAATTAAAGATTCGTTCCGTAACTATGAAGGAATTATCAGTGGTTCTCCTACTCGGATTAGTATCGATGAAAAAAACGAACTCTCGCGGATTGTGCAAGGATTTCGTGATAATTCAGGGGAATAATTCTACCTTTAAACAGCCTTAGTTTGCCCCATTCACCCTGGCACAAGTAGTGTGGCAGTTCAGTGTACGGAATATGGGCTTAATGGTTGTAAAAGCTGATTAACAGTATCGAGCAACAGTTGAGGGTGGCATAATTTAGAGACGTAAGCGTCTGCGCCTTGCTTGCTACCCCAGTAGAAATCAAATTCTTCGCTCTTGGCAGTGAACATTATCACAGCTATGCTCTGTGTTACTTTGTTTTTCTTGATGCGGCGGCAAACTTCGTACCCGTTCATTTTGGGTAAAACAATGTCCAAAATCACAAGCGTTGGGCAATAACAATTAACTTTTTGCAGTGCCTCAATGCCATCATTAGCGTTAATTACGTTTAAGCCGCGAAGAAGGAGCATTTGTGATATGACTAGCTGTTGCACGCGGTCATCATCTACCAGTAGTACTGAACTCATATCGATTTTCCTAAACTCTTAATAACTTTCTCAACCAGGTGGATGACAAGGAGATTTCTTGGTAACCCAAGAGATGCGTGTGTTTATGTATGACGCAGCTTGCTCGCCTTTTAAGTCACAAACTGAAGTTTTTGCATAGCCTAGTAGCGTAGTTTCTGATTTCAATCCATATACTCTTAGCCTAGATAAAATATTTTTTAGAAATTTAATTTAACTGTGAATTTTTGATAAAGTTTCAATAAAGTTGTGTGTAAATCAGGCAAGACCTTTATTAATTCTTTAAAAAATTTTCTATGAGTTTGTAAATTAGAGAAGCTGCCTGGTGGACTCAAGTGTGAAGATGCCAAGTTAAACGGTATTCCTAT
>JALYGX010000343.1 GCA_030776905.1 Cyanobacteriota bacterium
AAGAAACTATCAGCCTGAAAGGAGGACCTCCAATAATTGAAAAGCTGCTATCTCTGTTTGACAACGGCAAAGAAGGCAATCAACTCGTATTAATGGTGATAGTTGTTGTCTCAGCAATTATTCTCAAAAATACCACAAGTTATATTAACGTGTTAGCTTCTAGTTATTTATCAAGGCAATTGGTTAATGACATTAGAAAAGAAGGAATAAAACTACTTTTAGAAGTTGATTTAGATTATTTTGCAAAAACTAAAATTGGAGATGTCATTAACCAAATTAGTAATGAAGTCGGTCGAGCAGCAGGTGCGATCAGAACGGCTATTCAAATATTTACAATATCTATTACAATCTTGACATTTATAGCTATTTTAATATTAATATCTTGGCAACTCACTGTAGCCTCGACAGGTTTATTGCTCTTAGTCACGCTAACTAATCAATATTTTGTAAAACGTGCTAAGGAGTTCGGTAAAGTACTATCCGATAAGTCAAGAGACTATTCGACCGCTTTACTAGAAATTCTCACAGGCATTCGCTTAATTAAAGCTATTAGTAATGAAGAGGCGGAGTATCGGCGGATTCAGCAACTTATTGATGGGAGAGAGCAAGCTGACTTTAAATCCCAGGCGAACTATGCGGCAATTGGGCCAATTAATGAGGTGACAGGAATTTTAGCCCTTCTTGCCATTGTATTTTTAGGAAGAACTTTGTTTTTGCAGGAGATTGAATCAGTTTCAACAGTCTTGCTGATTTATTTAGTTGTGCTTTTCCGATTACTGCCAATTGTGAGTCAGCTAAATACTCAAAGAAGTGGGTTTGCCAATGCAGCTCCCAGTACTGAAATTGTTGCAAATTTCTTGCGACGAGACAACAAACCCTTCATGGTTAATGGCACTCATCCTTATACAGAAATTGAACGTGGAATTAGTTTAGAAGGTGTGTCTTTTGCCTACCCCGGTCATAGCGATTTAGTCCTAAACAAGGTTAATTTATGGGTTCCGAAAGGGACAACTTTGGCTTTAGTCGGTGCTTCCGGTGCTGGTAAGTCAACTTTGGCAGATTTGCTACCGAGATTTTATGACCCTATTGAGGGTCAGATCGCGATTGATGGACAAGATTTGAGGGAATACGACATCCGATCGCTTAGACAAGCAATGGGAATTGTTAGTCAGGATACGTTCTTATTTAATACTTCCGTGCGGGACAACATCGCCTACGGGCGGGAGGATGTGACGTTTGATGAGGTAGTTGAAGCAGCCAAACGAGCCAACGCCTATGAATTTATCGTTCAGTTACCTCAAGAGTTTGATACCGAAATCGGCGATCGCGGCGTACTCTTATCGGGAGGACAACGCCAACGCATGGCGATCGCACGAGCGCTGCTGCGTAATCCTGACATTTTAATTTTGGATGAGGCGACAAGTGCCCTGGATACGGTTTCCGAGCGCTTGGTGCAACAGGCAATTGAGGAACTCTGCCGCGATCGCACAACGATTGTCATTGCTCACCGACTTTCGACCATTCAAAAAGCCAATCAAATCGCCGTTCTCGACAAAGGACGAGTTGTGGAAATCGGCACTCATGAGGAACTGATTAAAAAAGGCGGTTACTACACTCGTCTGTACGCGATGCAATTTGATCGAGACACCGAGGACATTATTGACGACGCTATTAATAACGCTTTAATGCAAACCTCTTATGAATTTCGCACTCACCTCAACCCATTAATGGGTTTCTTGCGGTTAGTGGTTGATGATTTGGTAGATAACAGTGGGGAACGGCACGAATTGACTCAGGAAGCTTATCACTCGGCGATTCGCTTGCTCAGGAACTTGGAGGTATTGGAGGAACAAAACTCGAAGATTGCCTGAACTAATTACTAACTTTTTTACCTCTGAGGAAATAGGTCTGCATTTTCCCCTTACCTTTCACATCGATCGCACCCCGCGTTTCCAGCAAATACGCATCCCCTAATCGGTCTTTGGTCACTTCTGTTACCTGAATGTAACCCGGTAAACCGTGAGATTCCATGCGACTGGCAGTATTGACGGTATCACCCCATAGATCGTAAATGAACTTCTTAGTACCAATCACACCCGCAACAACGGGTCCAGTATTGATGCCAATGCGGATGCTCAAGGGTTCACCACTGGGCATATAAAATTGGGACATTATCTTTTGGATGTCAAGCGCCATATCCGCAATAGCGCGGGCATGATCGCGGCGAGGCATCGGCAGTCCGCCAGCTACCATGTAAGCATCGCCAATAGTCTTGATTTTTTCCAAACTGTACAGTTCAGCCAGTAAGTCAAACATCGAGAAAATCTGATTCAGAATCTCAACCATTTGGGTCGGTGAAGTCTGAGCAGAAAGCGCCGTGAAGCCAACGATATCAATAAACATTACGGTGACTTCGGCAAAGTCGTCAGCAATCGTATCGGCTCGGTGTTTTAGGCGATCGGCGATCGCTTTAGGCAATACATTGAGCAGCAGACGTTCAGTTTGTTCCTGTTGATGTCGCAGTGCCGCTTCTGCCTCTAAGCGTTGGGTAATATCTCGGAAAATCGCACGAGTGAAAATAGGCTTTCCATCTACGAACTTACAATTAATGCTGCCTTCCACCGAAACCTTTTTTCCGGCTTTGGTAATAAACTCCGCTTCAACTCGCTCTACCTTGTCTCCCGACATCACTTTCTGCAACATCTCTATAAAGCGTGCTTGACCATTGGGATGAATCACATCCAACGCTGTTAGATGAGTAATTTCCGCTTCGTTATATCCCAGAACCTCTCGCCACGCCCGATTAACATATACAAAACGACCGTCAGGCGTGATGCTCTGAATTAAGTCACTAGCGTTTTCAAACAAATCTCGATAGCGTTCTTCGCTTTCTTTGAGTGCTGTCTGCATCTGCTTTTGCTCAGTAATGTCACGAGCTATAAACAGAACTTCGTCTTTGCCACTGACAACAATCCTCGCCTCATAATCGCGCTGGCTACCGTTGACCAAAAGCTGATACTCAAAGATTTGCAGCTTACCAGTCAAGAGGGCTTGCTCTACGTAATACATACGCTGTCGAGCGATTTCTAGGGGCAACACCTCGCGGATATTTTTTCCTGGCATCGCTTTATTAGGCATCAATGTGTCTAAGTTCTCTGCCGGGATGACCTCAAGGTAGCTGCCATCTTTACTGATTCGCAGCATTAAATCCGGTATAGCTTTTAACAATGCCCGATTTTTCGCTTCACTTTTTTGTAAGGCTTCTTCAGCCCGTTTGCGCGGTGTAATATCATGAGCCATGCCACAGACGGCGTAAGGACGACCCGACGCAGCATCGATCAGGGGAAACTTAGCGGAAATATAGGTATGCAGTCCATCATCTTGCGTGACGACTTCCTCCACTTCTAACGGCATACCACTGATAAGGACATGAAGGTCGTTGGCCCAGATGACATCGGCTGTTTCTTTGGAGAATAAATCGTAATTGGTTTTGCCCTTAATTTGTTCGTTAGTTGTTTGAAAAAGATTCTCGAAGCGACGGTTAATGAACAGGAAGCGACCCTCAATATCTTTGATAAAGATTAGCGCCGTGCTGTTATCCATCACAGCTTGCAGCTTGGACTCGCTCTCTATGATCTGCTGCTGGGCAAGTTGGCGTTGGATAAACTGCCCTAGCTGACTACCAATGACTGCCATGAGCTGGAGTACGTCTTCCTCAGGTTGCCGCACCTCACGGCTAAAGAACGTCATCACCGCGATCGCTATACCATCACATAGAACGGGGAACCCAAACGCCCCATGTAGACCGTCTTTAGCGGCGGCTGATTGGCGCAGGAAGTTGGTATCATCGACGACATTCTTAATCCACTGGGGCGAATGAGTCGCCCAAACACGACCCGGCAATCCAACACCAGGACTAAAGGACATCTGCCCGGTTTGCTCTATAAACTGTGGGATAGCTATGAAGGGCTGTAACCAAATATGCTTACACCATAAGGATTTGGGAGTAAGAATTGGAGACTTTCCCGCTAGCTCCCCCTGCTCTGGTGTCCAGAGTTCACCTAAATCCCAAGCTAAGATTTCACAAATTGCTTTCAGGATTTTGGGGATAGCCTCGTCAATTGTGGCGGACTCTGAGAGGATGTGGGTTGTGGCATGCTGCACCGTCTGATGTTGTTCGGTGCGCTTGCGTTCGGTGATGTCTGTGATGCAACCTGCGATTCGATAGGGCTTGCCTAATGGGTCTCGCACAGAAGTGGCACGAGATAGAATCCAACGGTAGGAGTCATCTTTGTGACGTAAGCGATATTCGATTTCGTAGGTCAGTGTCAGTCCCTCAAGGTGAGCTTCCATCGCTGCCATGACGCGCTCGCGCTCGCTCGGATGTATCCGCTTTATCCACTCATCAGCTTGATGGGGAATCTCCCAATCTTCGTAGCCCAAGATTTTTTTCCAACGTGGGGAAAGATAAAACTCATTGGTGGCAATATTCCACGCCCACAGTCCGTCATTCGTACCTGCGATCGCCAATTCAAATCGCTCTTGGCTCAAGCGCAACTGTGCCTCAGTTTGCTGAAGTTGAGCAGTTCGACGTGCCAGTTCAGTTAAATTACGCCGTAACTCTAGTTGCATTATCACCTGATTACCTAGGATGCGTAAGGCTTCGAGCTGTTCTGGGTCTAACTGGCGTGGAATTCGATCCATCACGCATAGAGTACCGAGGGGAACGCCACCGGGTGTCAATAAGGGCGTTCCGGCATAAAACCGAATATTGGGGTCAGATGTTACCAGCGGATTGGTGGCAAATCGCTCGTCTTCCAAGGCATTTGGCACGATTAGCACGTCTTCTGGTTGCTGAATGGCATGGGTGCAGAAGGCAATCTCTCTGGGAGCTTCCGTAGCTTCCAAGCCAACTTTTGACTTGAACCATTGCCGATGAGCATCAGTCAGGCTAACTAAGGCAATGGGAGTACCACAAAGCCGCGATGCCAAAGCGACCAGATCATCGAATGCTTCTTCAGGAGAGGTATTGAGAATTTCATAGCTTTGCAGAGCTTGCAGCCGCGCCGCTTCATCATCCGGTAATGGGGCGATTTTCATTTTCTACAAGTACTATCACCAGAGCTGTAATTGAGTGTTGAAGCTAACTGGCTTGATGTAGATGCTAGCTAGTTGCTTCGTTCTTTAGTGTTCCCTTCCCCAGCCCCGTCTGGAGCGAGAGTTGATATAATACAGCTTAGGAGTTGCCGATCTAGTTCCAATTGAACATAAAAATCCAGAATAAGCTATTGTACTGGGTTTTTCTGGATTGTGCTTTCGCCGTTCAAGACTCAAGCACTTGGATTTCATCCAGTTGGGAAATAGCTACATCGGCGGCGTCTAGATGTGCAGCGGCTGGGGTTCCCCAACAAATACCAATACAACCTGCCGCACCCGCACGTCCTGCCATCTCAATATCCCCCGCAGAATCTCCAACCATTAGGGTTGAGGCAGGTTCCACACCTAGAGTTTGGCAAGCTTGGAGAAACAGCGTTGGGTCAGGTTTACTCGGTCCTTCGTCAACGCCTTGCTGTAACTGAATGTAAGGGTCAAGGTGATGGCGCTTGACAAAGGCTTGCACTCGTGCAGTGCTTGCCGCTGAAAGGATACCGAGTTTCAAACCTGCGTCTGAGAGATATTTCAGGACTTCCAGGCTACCTGCAAACAGGGGTGTAGTATTGGCGGTTTCTTTGAAATAGCGATCGGCTTCTTCAAAGGCACTACGAGCGATCGTGAGTGACTCTAACCATCCCCGACCCGTTTCGGCAATATAAGCCGCCGCTGCAATTTCACCTTCGCGGCGGCTGCCAACAGCCATTAAACCCGTGGGGTCGAGGATGTCGCCATTGATGCCAAACGCCATGAGGAGCGGCTCTCCAATACCGGGAATTTGGGCATCGATCAGGCGCGATCGCTTTTGAGCCAGTTCCCTCAAGAAGATTTGCGAATCCTCTAAAGTGCCATCTTTATCAAAAATGACTGCCTGAATATTAGGGAACGTGACATCTCGACAACGAATTGTTACCAAGGGCTATTACTCCACTCCATAACACAGCAACAAAAAAGAGGGATAGTCCCTCTTTTTAGAATATTCACACTGAGCTGTAGCTCATCGCCAAAAATGAAAGTTTCTTTCTTGACTCAACACTCAGAATTTTCAATACGCTGACCAGCAACAGAGTTATTACTCTTCAACAGCCGCTACAATATCTTCTTCCAGCAGTTCGGGTTCGGGTTCGGGTTCGGATTCAGTTTCGGGTTCGAGTTCGAGAACAGCAACTGGCTGCTGCTGCGCACGCATTTTTTCCCGATACTTCTCTGCCATTTCTTCCGCCTTGTCGTACACCAAATCGCGGTTATTGATCATATCCCCCGGTTCTGGCTCCAACTGCTTGGTCGAAAGTGAAATCCGACCTCTTTCAGCATCCAAGTCAATGATCATTACTTTCACTTCATCATTGACATTAAACACACTATGAGGAGTATCGATATGGTCGTGGGAAATCTCCGAAATGTGTAACAAGCCGCTGACACCACCAATGTCGATGAAAGCACCGTAAGGCTTGATACCGCGTACCGAACCAATGACCACCTCACCGACTTCTAAGCGGTTCATCTTACGCTCAACCAGCGCACGACGATGCGAGAGAACCAGACGGTTGCGGTCTTCGTCTACCTCCAAAAATTTGAGCTGGAGTTCTTCTCCTACTAAATCTTCCTTTGGTTTACGAGTGCTGATGTGAGAACCGGGAATAAAGCCACGCAATCCTTCGATTCGTACCAGCGCCCCACCACGGTTGGTTGCAAAGACAAGAGAGCGCACGGTGGCGTCTTCTGCTTGTAGTTGCCGTACCCGCTCCCATGCCCGCATATATTCAATGCGGCGGATTGAAAGGGTTAGCTGTCCATCTTCATTCTCGTCAGTCAGGATGAAAAATTCCCGCGTTTCGTTTGACTGTAATACTTCCTCAGGGTTGTCAACGCGATTAATTGACATCTCCTGAATGGGAATATATGCAGCAGTTTTAGCGCCAATGTCGATCAGAGCACCCCTCGGCTCTAGACTGAATACGGTACCTGCGACAATATCACCGGGACTAAAGTGATAATCATATTGATCGAGGAGAGCAGCGAAATCGTCGTGAGTGAAGCCAATATCTGCGGTTGTTTTCTGACTGAGCATGTGCGTTGCGTTTCCTAGTTTTATCTCCGTAATGACTATGCCTCCTGTCGATGTACAAGCACGTCGGCATTGTGCTGCCTACACCTACATCGCTTTGTCTCAACCTTATTTTAAAAGATTTAATAAAGTCTAGACAGGCAATTATAACCCAAAATGGGTTCTTTTGTTGTTAGCTCTACCACCTTAAACCCTATAGTGGGTTCACTGCTAAGGAGAGTTAGTATTTTAAGAATGCGTTATCAAAGAGGCTGATGTTTCTCGTTCATTTACCTCAGAGGGGCTGGTGCCTGATGCTTCTACTGCCTCAACTAGATCATCTTGGCTTTTGAGACGCTCTAATGTTTCAACAAAATCTCGAATACCTTGAAACTGGCGATAGACAGAAGCAAAACGTACATAGGCGACTTCGCTCTCACTGCGTAAATACTGAAGTACTAACTCGCCAATTTCATGGCTAGTGACTTCCCGCCCAAATCGCTGCTGTACTTCTGCTTCAATTTCATCAACCAATCCTTCTAAACGTCTTTGGGGGATGCCAGTTTTTTCGCAAGCACGAACAATTCCCCGTAACAATTTGGAGCCGTCAAACGATTCCCGCTTTCCATCCCGTTTGATCACGGTTACAGGCACAAATTCGATGCGTTCGTAAGTGGTGAAGCGATGTTTACAACACAAACATTCCCGACGCCTCCGAACGCTTTGTCCTGCTTCTGTCGAACGAGACTCAAGAACGCGGCTATCGGTGTGCTGACAATAGGGGCATTGCATGGGTAATGTCCTTTACTCCTGGGTAGACTTCAAGGCGGCAAATCTCCAGAAAGCTCTAACCAGGCTGCTGTACCTGAATACAGAAAAACTGAGCCGATATTCGTCTATCTTCAATTTCCTTACCTTACAGGAATAGATAGACTGTGGCGGCTCAGGGCATCCTTCAGAGCTATAACGTTATGGCGATCGCATAATTGTGCTCCCTGCACCCCCGTTAGGAAAGTAACCCGGTTAGCATTTTCCGGAGCGTTTCCGTTTCCCAATAGGTAGGGTCGGAGCAAGGAGCCAGCTGATCGCGGTGAACTACTTCTCAATCCGAGGGGGTTCGCGGAAGGCGATCGCAAAAAAGAGCGTGCCGATCGCACAGGCGACGATAAAGATATAAGCAATGCTTTCCATGTCAGTAATTCCTGATTATCTGCCTAATTAACAGTCTACCTTGCCCAACCCTTGTAAAAAGTAAAAAGGCAAAAGAAAAAGAATGTTTACTTTTGCCTTTTACCTTTTACTTAAACTGTCATTCTAGACAGTCTCTTTCCGGCGGGTACTTTTGTCACCCAGTTTCTGGAACAGACCCCACTCGACTTGCTCTTCCAGGTCTGCCTCAACACCAGCAAACACATCTCGGAAGAGAGTCCGGGAGCCATGCCAAATGTGTCCGAAGAAGAACAGCAGCGCAAATACGGCATGACCGAAGGTGAACCAACCCCGTGGACTGGTACGGAATACACCGTCAGAGTTCAGGGTTTCGCGATCAAAGTCGAAGGGTTCGCCCAGTTGAGCTTTACGAGCAAACTTTTTCACCTCGGCTGGGTCATCAAAGGTTTGACCATCCAAAGCACCACCATATAAGGTAGCCGTGACACCCGTCTGCTCGAAGCTGTATTTTGATTCTGCCCGACGGAATGGAATGTCCGCACGAACGACCCCATTAGCATCGGTCAAGATTACAGGGAAGGTTTCAAAGAAGTTGGGAAGACGACGAACCGTCAACTCCCGACCTTCAGAATCCTTAAACACCGGATGACCCAGCCAAGCTTGAGCGATACCGTCACCCTTGTTCATCTGACCTGTACGGAACAAACCGCCTTTGGCTGGAGAGTTACCTACATAGTCATAGAAAGCCAGCTTTTCAGGAATCTGTGAGTAAGCCTCTGACAAGCTTGCTCCCGATGCCACGGTAGCTTGTACTCGTCGGTCAATTTCTTGTTGGAAATAACCGCTGTCCCACTGATAACGAGTCGGACCAAACAGTTCGATTGGCGTAGCAGCGCTGCCGTACCACATCGTACCTGCCACAACAAAAGCGGCAAAGAATACGGCAGCAATACTGCTGGAAAGTACCGTTTCAATATTTCCCATCCGCAGCGCTTTGAACAGCCGCTCTGGTGGTCGAACAGTCAAGTGGAATAAACCAGCAATAATGCCGACAATACCTGCCGCGATATGGTGAGCGACGATGCCACCAGGGTTGAAGGGGTTAAAGCCTTCCGGACCCCATGACGGCGCTACGGGTTGAACGCTGCCAGTAACACCGTAGGGGTCAGTAACCCACATTCCAGGACCGAATAGCCCGGTCAGGTGAAAGGCTCCAAAGCCAAAGCAAAGTAAACCCGATAAGAACAGGTGAATGCCAAACATTTTTGGCAAATCCAGGGCGGGTTCGCCAGTACGGGGGTCTCTGAATAGTTCTAGATCCCAGTAAACCCAGTGCCAGCAGGCAGCTAGGAATAAAAGACCAGAGAGAACGATGTGAGCAGCAGCAACGCCTTCAAATGACCAGAAGCCAGGGTTGACTGCGGTTTCGCCACTGAGGCTCCATCCCCCCCAAGACTCGGTTACACCCAAACGTGCCATAAAGGGCATGACGAACATACCCTGACGCCACATCGGGTTTAAGACTGGATCGCTAGGGTCAAAAATTGCCAATTCATACAGGGCCATTGAACCAGCCCAGCCTGCCACTAGGGCAGTATGCATCAGGTGTACAGCAATCAGACGCCCTGGGTCGTTCAGGACGACTGTGTGTACTCGGTACCAAGGTAGTCCCATTGACTACGCTCCTCCTCAGGTAGAGTTTTCTTTTCTTAAAGATGTTAGGTTCTGCCGTTAACCGCCTAGACTTGACCAATGAACTCTAGGCAATACAACGTATATTTTGGGACAAAACGCCCTGTGAGACTCAATGATGTTTAAAGAAGTGTAACTATTGTTAGAGGCGATTGCAAGCAAATGTGGGAGTTGTGAATCACAGCCTAGGGATAAGTCCACTCACTTTTCTGAGAAATTCCTTAATATTGTGCAGATCAAGGATTAAACAAGGTCTGTGGGGTCGCCAAGCGCTCAATCGCTTGTTCAGCCGTAATCAGACGTTTTAGGACGACTTGACCAATTGTCTTGGCTGACTCTGAGTCGTTTTCAGGCATGGGTTTGACCTCTACCATGAGAACAGCCTCTTCAACCCGATAGAGCCACAATTTCTCTCCTTGCTCTAAGATACAAAGGTTCATTTTCTCAATTTTGGGTTCGCGCCGCCAAGCGTTGACATTCCAAAGGCCACCGAACTCCCAAACGCGACCTACCATCCAGCCATCAGATAGGAAGAAATATTTCACAGACTTCGCTCGACACTTTTGTTGGGAACTTACTGAGTCAGTTAGCTGACGAAGTTGCTGGTGATGCTGTTAGCCTTGGGGATGCTGACCTAAGCTGCCTTCGTCGCCTTAACTCCCATGAACTTTGCCCATCATAACCTCAGATTTTGAAGCATTTAACTTAATCGCTGGGAAGTCACCCGATGCCGCTACGCTAAAACACCCGTGGAATGCCCTGATTTTGGCGATCGCACTTCACTAGCGGTTAGGGTGTGCGATCGCTCCTGTAACATCCTCGTACTTAAAGCCTTAGCGTAGTGCCTCGCTTTTCTTCCCCGTTGTCCAAGGAATTTTCCGATGGCGGTAATCCAGAATCTCTGGTTCAGTTCACCAGCGCCACTTGCTCTGATTGGATATCCTGACAGTATGCCTCATAAATACCATCGAGAAATTGCCACAACGCCTTAGCTACCGTTTGAGCGGCTTGCATAACTTCTGCTGCTTGTTCTGTCGTATTGGCATAGCTTTCTATCAACCTCACTGTTGATTCAGAATGATAT
Source organism: Cyanobacteriota bacterium (assembly GCA_030776905.1). Lineage (GTDB taxonomy): Bacteria > Cyanobacteriota > Cyanobacteriia > Cyanobacteriales > Coleofasciculaceae > CADCTM01. The sequence continues at coordinate 11,145 of JALYGX010000343.1, forward strand.
ACATCAGCCACTTGATGGACGCTAAAAAATTCATAATCTTTTGCATCAGTCATTCCATAAAAGCGCTTAAGCCCATCGATTTTGACTGAGGCGATCTCAGGAATTTGGGACTCATAGGCATACAAAGCCGCCAACCCTGCATAGAAGGGAGAACGAAGACAAACATCGCGAAACGTAGAAATTAAGTTCGCTGTTGATGGCAAGAGTTCTGTGGCTTCCAATTCAGATTTCGTAGCGCCTAAAGCTACCGCAAAATTTTGCCAAAGAGCTGGATGATTTTTCTCACCTTGTTCCTCACTAACGAGATTTTCTAAAATCTCCTGCCTTACGGACAAATGAGGCGTATTGTAATGGACAGCGCTAATATAAGTTGGAAACGCTAAAACATGATGAAAATACTGTTCGGCATAATGCTTCAAATGATTACGAGTCAGCTTACCCTCTGTCCAAGCTACATAAAATGGGTGTTTTAGCAAATGCTGCTCAGAGATAATAGCGTCTAATTGGAGGCGTTGGGTCATGTTAGTTCTCCTGATTCATAGTAGGTTGAACTGATTTTCTAAGAAGTGGAAAATCTATCCTATTAGACCCCAGAGCTGGCTTATTGTCTAGAGGGCTTTTATACAAACTTCTCATCGAGAGCGAGCGCTTTCCTACTTTTCTCAGATAGAGGTATAACTTCCCAACTCAAGGTTTATCTTCTCACTCCAGCCAGAAGAGATACTTGACCGTCGGCTCAGTTTCTCTTCCCCGTGTTACGAACGTTGATAAACTTGCCGAGTAATTCAAACCAAAATGGAGCGCCCATCCCTATCGCTATCGTGGTCAACAGTAACCCTATGATAAATTTTACGAGTGTCCAAAGCCATCCTAGCCAAGCTAACTCATCCCGCAAATTTCGGGGAAGCCTCCACTGTTCTTTTACATTAGAACCACTCCAACCCACTGGTAGGGAAGAGAAATCATCTAATGCTGAATCAATATTATTTAAACAATCCTTTCTATTTGTATCCGGAAAACATCCATTGTTATTTTCTACAATAGTGTCAGTAATCTTATTAAGAGTTTGGGGAAGATTCTGGCTTTTATAGAGTCTATTGCTTATATTTAGCGTATCTGCGTTAATCCCTAGAGAAACTAAGAAACCGATGAAGAAAGATACTCCTTTAGCATTGCGTTTATACACGCCAGAGGCTCGTTGCATCGATTCATCAAACCAGTTAGCAATTTCCTGTCGTAGCTTTTCACTCTCTTTGGTATTTTGATTGACTTGAATACGGGATTTTTCTGCCAAATCAATTAGCGTTATTCGCAAGTCTTCCGGTAATATATTTTTTAGGAATTTTTCATTAATTGCTTGTTGGAACTCAGTCAAGCTTATCTCAACTTTATTATTTAAACTGGATGAGTCTTTAATAATAGTTACCAAGGCTGTAGCGAAGGCTTCTGAGGGAATGTATGAAGGTCCGCTAATCCGATAAGGATTTAGCTTGCGTTTTATGTTTCCTATCAAACTTTTCGGTTCTTGGTCTTGCTTCAATTTTTCCGCCAAACTTTTAGCTTCTTGGTTAAGAGATTTAATCAGCGGATGTTCGTAGAGCGTTTTAACCAGCTCTTGGGTTTTCTTAACATCATTTTTGATACTCTCATGGGTAGATAGTTGAGAGTCTGTTGGTGGGATTAAATCATCAGCCACGGGAGATATTGGAGTAGCCTCTTCTGATGTCCCATAACGGGGGAGAACCGATGTGGTAGAGCCTTCGTCCGAAATAGGGCTATCGGTGGCAGGAATTAGAGGAGCTTCTGCCGCGCTTCTATTGTCTGTTTTCTCTTCCGTTTTTACAAGTTGGCTCTGGACTTTATTTCCTCCATAAATTAGTAACTCTATAGATTGCTGTAAATGTTTAGCTCTCCACTGTAAAAGAGTAGCAAGGATTTCTTGGATTTCAGAAGATAAAAGACTTAAAGTTAAATAAATAAAAATCAACCCGATGGCAACATTTAAGATTGTGGGAATGTTCATTGCATGAAAGCTTATTAACTCAATGCACAACGTTAAGTTTATGATGCTCCACTAGGACGGACAACTCAAGTTCTAGTCCTCCGGATATCATAAAAAGTAATGGTTGGTAATTGTTTCTGTTTGCTTTGAGTCATGGTCGTGCAATCCTCAAGAGAATTTCAAGACGCCTTTGATGTGATCGTCGTAGGTGCAGGTCACTCCGGTTGTGAAGCCGCTCTGGCGGCAGCGCGGTTGGGCTGTCGCACTCTGCTCTTGACGCTCAACCTCGACAAAATTGCTTGGCAACCCTGTAATCCAGCCGTAGGCGCACCAGCGAAGTCTCAGCTGGTTCATGAAGTGGATGCCTTGGGTGGGGAAATTGGCAAAATGGCCGATCGCACTTACCTGCAAAAACGGGTGCTAAATTCCTCACGGGGACCAGCGGTTTGGGCGTTGCGGGCGCAGACGGATAAGCGGGAATATGCCGCCATCATGAAGGGGATTGTCGAGAACCAGGAAAATTTGACAATTCGCGAAGGGATGGCGACAGATTTGGTACTGGGTGCTAACGATGAAGTCATCGGCGTCGAGACTTATTTTGGTGTAGCATTTCAGGCTCCAGCCGTGGTGCTGACAACAGGCACTTTCCTCGGTGGGTGTATCTGGGTGGGTAACAAGTCCATGCCTGCTGGACGCGCTGGGGAATTTGCGGCAGTTGGTTTGACGGAAACTCTCAACAGGTTAGGCTTTGAAACAGGGCGGCTGAAGACGGGGACACCCGCACGAGTGGATAAGCGGTCGGTGGACTATAGCCAACTGGAACCGCAGCCAGGGGATGAAGAAGTCCGCTGGTTTAGCTTCGACCCAGAGGTATGGGTGGAACAGGAGCAGATGAATTGCTATCTCACCCGCACGACGGCACAAACTCATCGATTGATTCGGGAAAATCTCCACCTGTCGCCCGTTTATGGGGGCTGGGTGGATGCGAAGGGACCGCGTTATTGTCCCAGTATTGAAGATAAGATCGTGCGCTTTGCCGACAAGGATAGCCATCAGATTTTTATTGAGCCGGAAGGGCGGGATATTCCGGAACTTTATATCCAGGGATTCTCAACAGGGTTACCAGAGGGATTGCAGGTCCAAATGTTGCGATCGCTTCCTGGACTAGAAAACTGTATGATGCTGCGCCCCGCCTATGCTGTGGAGTACGACTACTTACCCGCAACCCAGTGCTACCCAACGTTGATGACGAAGAAAGTTGCAGGACTATTCTGTGCTGGGCAAATCAATGGCACTACTGGCTACGAAGAAGCCGCCGCTCAAGGCATTATCGCCGGAATAAACGCAGTGCGCTATGTTCGGCATCAGGACATGGTCGTGCTTCCCCGCGAGGAGAGCTATATCGGCACGTTGATTGATGATTTGTGTACGAAAGACCTACGAGAGCCTTACCGGATGCTAACCAGTCGTTCCGAGTATCGGCTGCTATTGCGATCAGATAATGCGGACAGGCGGCTGACTCCCTTGGGGCGGGAGTTGGGACTGATAGATGACCGCAGGTGGGAGCTATATACGCAAAAGCAGGCGAAGATCGCGGCAGAAAAAGAGCGACTCCAAGCAGTCCGGGTGAAGGAACATGAGGAACTAGGAGTTGCGATCGCATCAGATACTCAGCAAAAGATTAAAGGTTCGATTACCTTAGCGGATTTGCTGCGACGACCGGGCTTTCACTACGTCAATTTAGAGCGGTATGGACTGGACAAGGGGGAACTCAACCAAGCGGAACGCGAAGGCGCAGAAATTGACATCAAATATTCCGGTTATCTCCAGCGCCAGCAAAACCAAATTGACACGATTTCCCGCCAAGCGCACCGACAGCTCCCACCGGAGTTGGATTATGGAACCATTGAGACTTTATCGAAGGAGTCTCGCGAAAAGCTCAATGTGGTAAAACCCTTAACCATTGGTCAGGCATCCCGCATAGGAGGTGTTAATCCAGCGGATATCAATGCCTTACTGATTTATCTGGAAATGCGATCGCGTGAGGTTGGTGTAGCGTACAGGTAGTGTTGCCGAAGCGATCTCCCACTAATCAGCAAGGCGGTGTTCAGCAATACCAAGGGGGCGGTATAATAAGGCTGCCCATTAGGGATATTGAATGCCAGCACCCTATCGCACGACTGGGCGACTGGAGAAAGTCACAGGTGTAGCAGATGCTAGCAGGACGTTAATCTGATATAAATCTGTGAATCAGGGCGCATATTCTTTTGATTTAGAGAATTTTATCTCCTAATCAGGTATTTCACTGCTAATCTAAGCGACAGGAAATGCTTTAGAGCATCTTGTTAATTCTGTAGCCACGAGAGTGAGCAATCCATGTCTCAGGAAGTCAGCACTAACCCAAGGGCAAGTGAGTCGTTGACCACTTCCACTTCAATCCAGCCCTGGTCCCCAGAAGTCGATGCCGATAAGTTAATGGACGACTTATTTTCGGACATCGACCGGATTTTGGAGGGTGGCAGCAAGTTACCAACAGAACCTATAAAGCCAGAATATGTTTCGTTGCAGTCGATTGTGATGCCAAAAATCACGATGCCTCCGGCTGTGATCCCCCCGCAGGAACTGGTAGAAGAGCCAACCCCTGAGCCAGCCGCTCCAATGCCAGTTGAATCTTTGGAGCGTCCTGTAGCCCCCACCGCCAGCCCTACGGCTAATCGGTCAGCTTGGTCTGTGGAACAACTCCTCTTGGTAGGAGGTATTGCCTCTCTAGTCGTGACAATCGCGCTGATCTTGGCAAGCCAGCAAAAGTTGACTTGGCCTTGGTTACTAAATTTCTCTAGTTCGCCCTCGGCTGCGAAGGCTCCGCTCTCAGCATCGGATAATCAGTTTGTTAGCTATATGCTGCGATCGCTGCAAGTGATCGACAACAAAAGCAAAACTAACCAGAAGACGACAACAGCTAGTACGACGGGCACTACCAGCCAACCGCCAGTTAACCTACCGTCGCTTCCTGTCCCTAACAATCGTTCCCTTGGCTCTAATCAAGCACCGCCTGTGCTTGAAAGAATCTACATCCCGGTTTATCCGCCTCAAGCTCCTGCGGCTCCACCAGCAGCGCCAGCAACAATTCCACCAACAGCAAAACCCTCAGTAAAAGCGCCATCGCCTGCCGTACAAAAACCCCCAGCACAAGTACAAGCACCTTCTCCCGTAGCCAGACTCTCTCCCCCCGCCGCGCCTCTACGAGCAGCACCCGCCGCGCCCCTACGAGCAGCGCCTGCCGCGCCTCTACGAGCAGCACCCGCACCACCTCCACCCCCATCGGCTGCCGCTCCATCCTCACCCGTTTCGTCAGCATCAGCACCCACGCCTAAACATACCCTAGTGGGATTGCTGGAGTTAGGCGATCGCTCGGCGGCTTTGTTTGAAGTGAATGGTATCACCCAACGCTTTAATGTTGGCGAAGCGATTGCTGGTAGTGGCTGGACTTTAGTTTCTGTGGCTAACCAGGAAGCCGTTATTCGACGCAATGGCGAAGTTCGCTCGGTTTACGTCGGGCAAAAGTTCTAAATTATATTTTTTTGGTTTGAGTGCGATCTGCTTTTCCTTGAGAAGGGCGATCGCTTTTTTGTAGACGACTGCTGGAATGCCGTCGCTTTAGACTGGATAAGGAGTGCCTCTCTCCATCGATCTCTGCACGGGTTTATCA
>JALYGX010000344.1 GCA_030776905.1 Cyanobacteriota bacterium
CTAGGTGCAAAGCTGGTTTTGCCCAGGCAGAGCGCAGCGAACAGCTACCGCCTCAAGGCAGCCAGCCTTAGTCTATTGGCTCGCACCGTCAACAGGACAGTGCTAAGTAAAATGCGATCGCCTACTATGCAGGGATTACCTTGCCCTAGTTGGGCAAAAGCAAAATGAGAATCAATGGCTTGCTGAACTTCGCATTATTTAAGATATCGCGACTGGCGGCAAACTCTTCCAAGCTTGCGCCACAATGTCACTGAGCCAGCGTCTTTGTGCCTGATCGAGCAAACTATCTTCCGCTAGTACTTCGGCGGTTAAATCGTCTAGGGACTGTCCCTGAGAGCGAGCAATCTGAATGACACCTGCGATCGCTGCCGCCACTAATTCTTCATCGACGGGTTTTTGACGCAGAGCCACAATTTCTTGAGGGTTAGCTGGAATGGGATAATTCATGGCTAGTTAACAATGGCACCCCTTAGGTTATCAAAATGAGAAATGTGTAAAGTTTTTTTTCTAATCTTAAACAAATCGGTATTCGGAAGCTTAGCGTATTTTGCCCATTTTTTACCTCCGTCTTCGTTCGTAATTAATTAGTCGGTGAGATTACCAAGATGCAAGAGATTTTCTACGTAGAAATACCTAACCCGGATACAGACGCGGTATGCGCCTGGTTACAACAGGAGTGGGAACCTGAGCTGGGAGAGAAGAGGATCACCCCTGATGGTATCCGCCTGCAATTTGAAACATTAACCACCAGCAATCGCAAGACTACAACCGAGACCGGAGCGATTCCGGAAATCTCCATTTTTGTTTGGTCAGTGCAGCGAACAACATACCTCAAAGCCTTTCGTTGGGCAGAGCGAGCCATCAAGGGCGAACGCCAAATCCTGCAACAGCTTGAAAATGCACTCCGCCATCAATTTCCCCATCACTATCCCGAACCACCAGTTGTCGATTTATCCAAACAATCAATCTTTGAGGCATTAGCACCTTATTATCCGCAGACTGTCCATTTCTTTCAAAAAATGCCCAACGGAGAATATGACCTCAACCGTGTCTACTGGTGGGAGAAGCGGTGGCGCGATGGCGTCCGCAATCCCCAACAGCCAAACCAGGTTATATTCTTGCACACAGGGAAATGGAAAGATGGGGGAATGCAGACCGGGAAAGATAGGGAGAACTCCCCCCAAAACTCCACTTACGACATCATCTACGTGGGAGGTGCCTTGGGGGTTATCCATGCAGCGGTTATGGCACAACTGGGCTACCGAGTCTTGCTAGTCGAGCGCTTACCGTTTGGGCGGATGAACCGGGAGTGGAATATTTCTCGCGATGAGTTGCAAAGCTTGATCGATCTGGGTTTATTTAAGGCAGCTGAGTTTGAAAGCGTTATTGCTAGGGAATACATCGATGGGTTTAATAAATTCTTTGATGGCAACAACCCACCCCACTTGAAAGCAGCAATCTTGCATACGCCAACGGTGCTAAACGTGGGGTTAGATTCTGAGAAATTGTTACAACTGTGTGGCGAGAAGCTGAAGAGGGCTGGTGGGGAAATCTGGGATGAGATGGAGTTTATCCGGGCAGATATTGAACCCGATCGCGTTGTGGTGGGGCTACAACATCTGCCAACTCAAGCGCCGCGACAAGTAACGGGGCGTCTGTTAGTGGATGCGATGGGAACTGCCTCACCCATTGCATGGCAGCTCAATGGCGGTCGGACTTTTGATAGTGTCTGCCCAACGGTGGGCGCTGTAGTCGCTAAGGGATTTGAGCCGGGAGTCTGGGATTCGGATTACGGTGATGTTCTTAATAGCCATGGGGATATCTCGCGGGGGCGTCAGCTAATTTGGGAATTGTTCCCTGGTGCGGGTGAGGAAATCACGATTTACCTGTTTCATTACCATCAGGTGAATCCTCAGAATCCTGGCTCGTTGCTTGAGATGTATGAAGATTTTTTCACAATTCTGCCGGAGTACCGCCGTTGCGATATGGAAAAGTTGGTGTGGAAGAAGCCGACGTTTGGTTATATTCCAGGACATTTTAGTGTGGGAAGTAGCGATCGCACTGTGGCAATCGACCGACTCGTTTCTGTGGGCGATGCTGCCTCGCTCCAATCTCCTCTTGTCTTCACAGGCTTTGGCTCCCTTGTCCGCAACTTGTACCGTTTAACTGACCTTTTGGACACAGCCTTGCGGCATAACCTCCTAAGTGCCAAAGATTTAAACCAGATTCGCGCCTATCAAAGTAATGTCTCAGTCACCTGGCTATTTTCCAAAGGCATGATGGTGCCTACGGGTCAGCACCTGCCGCCTCAGCGCATCAATTCAATGCTGAATACCTTCTTCGGGCTTTTGGCAGACGAACCCCCACCTGTGGCGGACAACTTCATTAAAGACCGTGTCGACTGGTTAACGTTCAATCGACTGGCACTAAAAGCGGCTAGGCGAAATCCTGCCCTCTTACCCTGGATTTGGGAACTCGCTGGTGCAAAGGATATCTTTCGCTGGCTAGGTAGCTACATCAGTTTTACCGCTAATGCTTTCGTTAGTGGGTTGCTTAGAGGCTGGTTCCCTAGTTTTATTCGGCGTCTAAAGCCTTGGATTGAAACCCGTTATCCTGCTCTCTGGCTACGGCTGTTGGCTCAAAGCTATGCTGTGACGGCTGGAATGGGTCGTCCTGAGAAGGTGAAGCGTGAGGAGATAGGAGTTAGAAGAAAGGAGTTAAGTGAACTACCTCGCCCTAATTTAACTAAAAGTTAGGGCGCATGTCTCGATGCGGTGTCAGGGAGGGGGTTAGGTCTGAGGAATCAAGGCAGTGCCACATTATCCCGCCACCTCATCGACTGTAATCTCAATATCAGGAAGTGCTTGTATCGCTCTGCTATTAGTCAAACTACCCTTCAAGCCCCTACTAATGCCCCTTGCCCTTCTCATCGGGTGAGGAGGTTTCGCTTGGTAGCCTGCCTTGCGCCTCAGCCTCAGTGATTGCCTGTTGAACCAATGTCACGACCATGTTGGACATTGATCGATTCTCAAGCTTGCACAGCCTTTCAAGCTTCTGCTTTAGTTCGGACGGCATAATTACCGAGATCCGCTCAGTATTTCCCATGTCTAGCGCTTCTAGTGTGCCATCCATCATTCTCTCACCCCACTGGTTTTACAGGTTTTTGCACTAAATCATAGGAATTGTACAAATATTATGCATTTATGTGCACAAATGTAGTATTGTTGCACATAAATGCATACTAGCTTGCTGCAAACAAACCAAAGCCAGCGCCGACTTTCCTAGGGCTGACGCTGGCTTCTGGCTCCCTATTCAAGGAGACTCTAACAATGGTAAAACTTGTGAGCGATCGCATTGCTCGCCCTTGGGCAATTGTGCTGATTTTGCCAAATGCCCAACACTATACTGCCGCTCGTTTCGTGAACCGCCAAGATGCTGACGACCACAAGAGAGTTTTGCAGAGGTTCATGCCAGCAAGGAAGTTTGAGATTATCTTCGATCCTCCCGATGAGGAAGAACAGGATGACCAAGCCTAACTTCTGAGTCATTCTGGTCAATCTGCTGAGTTAACAAACTTAGAAAACCTCCTCACTAAAGCTCTGGCTCAATGTTCCCGAACCAAGGGAAGCCAAAAAAGTCTGGCTCCCTCCCCGCGTTGGAGAGGGCTGGGGAGGGGTTCTTCTCAAGCAATTCCATCCAAACCCCCTATAGCCATGCAACCCCTACGTCGCCACATTAACCCTCAAACTTTTGTTATCACCCTCAGGCAAATTGCTAAACACCTAAAAGTCAAATATGAGCGCATCATCAACTGGGAAAAATGGCACAACGTCCTTTGGGTACATATTGAAGGATACGGAGGTTACTTCGTTAGTTATCGCAAGCTAGAGCAGTGGATTGCCGCTTGCCGCACCCTAATTAACTTCTGCCCAAACTTGGAAGCCCTGAACGTCCTCTGGTCAGTTATCCTGCAAGAAGCAGAGCGATATACCAAAGAGGCATTTGTCCGCCTCAATACCATCTGCCAGCAACGATACACCTATCTCTCCAGCCGCCAACAGACCTAGAAATGCGAGAGCAATATACTGCTGCGTTGGCATTAGCGAAGCGGGACGTAGTTCAGCATGGTGCGTAAGCAGCAAAGCGCCGAGCGCAAATAAAAACGTCTCAGTTCACGACGGGTAGAAACGGGGAAAACTCGGTAATTCAATCGCTGCTAGGGACTTGCGCTTTTTAGGGGGACGTAGTGGATAAAGTATCGGGGACGGCCAATTGGATTGGGGGAGAACGACTTCATTTGGTCGCACTGGCTCACGATTGACAGTATCTCCCCAAAATTCTTCACCCATCCTAGGTATCTTAGCCTCTCGCGTCCTAGTCTCGGTTTCCTCTAGTAACGGAATCTCCTCGGCATTAATACGGTAGGTATCTGGTGTGTCAGGCTCCTCTGGTTCAGTTCCGGACTCTGGCGTTACATCAACTGGGGCGTCAGCTAAATCTGATTGAACTTCCGACAGTCCAGCCGCTTCTGCTAAAGAGGACATCTCCGCAAGGAGTTGTTGTTCTAATTCCAACTCTGTGACAGCACTTTCTTCAGAAGCTGGGTCTATTGTTTCACCTAGCTTAGATACATTTGCCCTTAAGGGCAGATCTAAGTCTTCAATACGTCGAACTTCAAACGGTTCTGTTGGTGAGAAATGTACAGGCTGGGGAGGCTCCAGCCTGACTGGACGTTTCCAGATAGTATCAAAACTCGATGTATCGTCGAGTAAGTCGGCTTGGCCTGACCAAGGTTGAATAGGCTGAACTTTAGGGACGAACGATTGGCTAGCACTACCGCTTTTATGAGGCTGTTGCGACGAAGGGCTAGAGGTGGGCATTTCCAGGGATTTTTCCAGAGCCGCCTTAAATTGCAAGGTTTGGCGTTGCTGTCGTTGCAGGCGGGTTCTGAGTTCTCGACAGGTATTTGCTGCTTGTAAGAGCTGGTGGGACTGCTCGTTGTGGTGCTGCTGAGTGAGGGCACATTCTCGCTCTAGTTGGGCAATCCGTTCCTGACCGCTTTGTAACTGCTCTGATAACGTTTCGATCAAGATTTGCTGGCGCTGGGAGGCTTGATGGGATGATTCCAGTGCATTGAACAGACGCGCTAATTGCTCGTGCAGGGTATTTAGCTCCTCAGTCTGCTGAACTACAGTGGTTTCGAGCTGTTGCGATCGCGTTAGCTCTGAATGTAACGTATCGTGTTTCTGCTTAAGTGCTGCTTTGAGCTGATTTACTTGGTCGAGCAAGCGGCGATTGCGCTGGCGCATTTTTTGAGCCAATGCAAACCAATCAGCGTCCTGGCTTGACTTTTGCCCAGACGCATCTGACGTTTCAGAGCCAGGGTCATCTGCTTCTAAATCTAATAATGTCTTCGTGTCATTGACTATCTCAGTTGTTTCATCGGGTCGCCACGGTTGAACGGGAGGCTTCAAATCCGGCAACTCGGAAAACTTGACAATCTTCAAATTTTCTGCATTATCCGTTGCCTTCGACAACTCACTACCCCTGTCATCGCTCGATGCAGTGGGTTCGGGGAGGGACTGGTTATTGGGGTTGTCAGCTTCACTCATAGCGCTTCATCCAGGGGGTCACAAATCCACGGTGCGGGCAAATAGGGGATTGAGTTACTGCCAAGAGGTTAAAGGTCTTGACAAGGCACTTTGGGTCAAATGCAACGCCTGAGAGAGTGTCCGTGTAGCAAATTGCTTTCAATGCTTTGCCCTGACTTGAGTTTAGATGCGGCTATCTTCGATCGCCTCACCGCTCTCTCCATACAAAGTAATGCACAAAAATCGCCTGACCACAAATTTTAAGTTAAACAGATTCCATTAAACTGTTTTTGTTATCACTCAGCTCAGGGTTGATAAAGCTTCGGTCAATAAATCTCGATGCATCAAGGCTCGGTCTACTAATGACTGAATTTGGTCAGGGTTGAGCGGGTCGCCATTGGCGTAGTGTTTCAACCAAGTTTGACTGATGAGATTTGGGTCATCAGGAAGTTGAGCTAAATCCCATCCCGGTAAATCCAAATCTGCCATTAGCTGGCTGACTTTGGGGTCGTAACTGAGGGCAAAACATCGGCATTCTGCTGCTGCTGCCATAATTAGACTGTGGTAACGCATTCCTATTACCATTTCTACGCCCCGGAATAATCCTTTCAATTGTCTGGGGTCTTCTATCTGGAAAATCTGATTAGGACCAGTGAGTTGGGATTGAATTGATTGAGCGATACTCAAATCTTGAGACTCCTGGAAAGGTACTAATAAAATGCAAGTTTGTGTAGCTTTTTGAAAGTTAACCAATGCGCGGGTGAGGTTAGCGACGCGTTCGGGGGTCAATGTAGAATGCGATCGCAAAGTCACCGCCACTCGCGGTGCAGGTAAATCCCACAACCCATCTACGGGTGAGGAGTCTAGTGCCCAAACTGGATCGGGAGCCATGATAAAAGGAATTTTCCAATCCGCTAAGAGGGCTGCTGAACCGCGATCGCGCACGCTTATCGCCGTACAACCTGCAAAGGACTGCCGTGCTACCTGAATAGTCAGTTGACGCTTCAGAGGTCCAATACCCTGCGCCCAAGCAATTGTTTTCAAGCCCAGTTGCTGCGCTAATCCCATCAAACCCGCATAGTAGAGGGGACTAGCCGCACTAGTGACATCTTGGATTAAACTACCACCGCCCCAAATGAACACCTCTGACTGACGCATTGCCTGAAGGACTCGCAAGGGAGAAGTGCGATCGCAACTTTGAACCCTATACCGCTTCCGAGTTTCAGCAGGGTTGCCAGACAGCACCAGAGGCGTCACCGACTCTGGTAGCATTTGCAGCAACGAAGCCAGCA
>JALYGX010000345.1 GCA_030776905.1 Cyanobacteriota bacterium
GGTTGTACCTTCTTGAGGTACAACCGACATGATTGTTATTCCCCCCCGCAGCCTTAATTGCTACTGGGGTTTTTTTCTTACTACTACATAAACACACACAGCAAGGCTTTGTAAGTACGTCATCGTACTGAGAGTTACACCCTTAGGAACTTATTTTCTTTACTTTGACTTCCAAGGGAGCAGCATTAGGTTACAGCAGTTTTCAGATAGATAAGCAATAGGTCAGAACAAATAAAGCCCCAGTAACCCCACTGGAGCAAGAAGATTTAGGAGAATCCAATTTTTGAGCGTAGCTAAGGGCTATCGCAATGTTTCAGCAGCTACCCAACAGCGCTAACGGCAAGTGCTGTCAAAACCAATAAACCAACCAATAGAGTGGCGATCGCACCTTGTACGATATAGCGACGCTGCTCCCAAATAGCAGGATACTCTGCGTAGTAAATAGAGGTTTTAGGAGCGTAGTTGTTGAGAATACCTTCTTCATTAACGGTGGTATACATATTGCGTCTCTCTGTTATTCATTAACCTATGTAAATAAATGTAACAGATACTTTACATAAAGGCAAGGGGCTGAACCCTCAGTTCTCGTTTCCTTTGCAATGAGCGCAACTTAACGGCAGCCGAACCAGCTACTCTAGGCTATTCAATTGACCAAATAGCATAGTTTTTAGGTCTGGCTGGTACAGCACTACATCCTTATTGAATCTACCGGTTAACAAACTGGTGCATATTCTATGGCGTTTATCCTACCTGAATGCTTTTCATTGCTTCTACCTCTTATAAAACCAATCAAAAATGTGACTGGGTAGACACAAAAATATCATTTTCTTAGGCAAGATATTTCCAATATGAATGAATTACTCTAGCCAGGGGCACAACCCCTGGCTTTTTTGGTCTGAAGGCGATCGCTATATCGACAGTCTGCACTAGATAGTGTCAGTTAACAGATAGTCCAGGAAAGACGCCTAGTGAATCCGCTATAGAGGGCTTTATTTACCAGGAAGGAATAGTCACTTAAGCCAGTTGCATAGTGCTGTCCTTGCGTACCATGCCTTCCTTCTACTGTTGAAACATCAATAGTTGGAAAGTGTAAGGTATGACAATTTGCCAAAAAATTACCCATGACAGGCATGGTAACTCTGGAGCAAAACAATTTCTCTGTCGGATGAAAAAGCTTTTGTTCCGAGGGATTCTAGCTACCCTCGGAGTCGGTAGTTCCATCGCTGGATTACAGCAAGCCGTCTATGCCGCCAATCCTGCGATGCTCTCTCAACCCGAAAGCCATTTCAGCACGCTATCGGGTGAATCTCTGCGTGGGCTTGAAAATCGAAACAATTCAAAAGATTACTCAACAATCTTTTCTGAAACACAGCCCCAAAGCCAAAGGAAACCGATTTTATTAAGCCATAATACGGATACACCTGTTGTCCAAGTTCCCGTAGCACTCTTGGACTTAATTAAGAAAGTAGAAATTAACACAGGAGGGTCGTCGCTTGACTCCGAGCAACTAGTAAAAGTCCAATATCGTATGGATTCGATGTAGTCGGGGGAATTCCTGAGCTTTGCGCCTACAACAGTAGTTCCCTCTACCGCTAGTTCGGTGGGGGGCTATTGCATTCCTGCCTTAAAAATTCCCTAGCTACTTTTAGCTAGCTTTTTTGCAATTATTGGATCGGTAGTGACTACTAACCTCATAACCATGAACAACGACTTCGTTCTTTTTCTGGTCAGCGTTGCTGTACTCGCCGTCTATCTCGTTTTCTCAGCACTGACTGAAATGGGTACCAAGCTACCTTGGAAGAAATAACGGTATAGGAGAATAAGGAGACAAGCGAGATTTTAGCGAGTCAGTTATTTCTTCCCCACTGTACTAGTCCGTGAAAAAAACTAAACATACCGTCAAACTAGAAGGGTATGAAGCTTTTCCCTGGATGCTTATCTAGTGGTATTCTCTGAGTTCGTCACCAATAAAAATGTTAAATATCAAACCTAGCACCATCTTGATTATTGACGGACAGCCCAGAAATCTCAAGATGCTGTTTGGCTTCTTAAAAGAAGCTAACTTTAAAATCTTGGTGGCGAAGCAGGGAGAACGTGCTATCAAAAAGCTGCAAAAGGTATCGCCAGATCTCATCTTGTTAAATGAGACGCTACCAGGGATGGACGGGTTTGAAACTTGCCAAAGATTGAAAAACTTAGCAGAAAGAAAAGACATTCCAGTAATATTTATTGCCAGTCTATCTGAGCCGATAGATAAGATTAAAGCGTTAAAGTGCGGAGCTATAGATTACATTAATAAGCCATTTGAGCAAAACGAAATTTTAGCTCGAATTGAGAATCAAATTAAAATTAGAAACCTGCAAAAGCAAGTTGAAGAACAAAATCAAGAATTACAAAAGGCAACTGAGGCACTGCAACAGTCCCAGTTACTTTTAGCAAGTGTTTTAAATACTTCCCTAGATGGAGCGATGGCGTTACCCGAAGATGTTCAGCAGGGAATCCTTAAGCATCTCCAGGGAGCAAGAGAAACAGGGGAACTCCAGACTTACGAGTATGAATTACCAATGTCTGATGGGGTTCATAGCGAAGAAGCGCGGTTTGTAAAAAGCGGTGGGGATGAAGCGATCCGGATCGTGCGTGACGTGACTGAGCGCAAGCAGGCAGAGGTGGCACTCTTACAGAGTGAGGCACGCTTCCGGGGATTGTTTGAAAGTGCGGCAATCGGCATTGGCTTAACGGGAGCTGATGGCAGGCTAATCGAGGTCAATCCTACTTTAGAAGCTTTTTTGGGTTACAGCTCCGGCGAAATGTTAGCCCAAGATTTTCCTAATATTACCCATCCAGACGATCGCACAAGTGACAGCCAGCTCACTCAAGAAGTCATTGACGGAGTGCGAGACTTCTTCCAACTCGAAAAGCGATATATCCACAAGAACGGTCAAGTATTTTGGGGACGTGTAACGGTTTCTGCGGTTCGCAATTCAAGGGGAGAATTTCAGTTTACCGTTGCCATTCTCGAAGATATCACGGAGCGCAAAAAGGCAGAAGAGCGTTTGCGTCTCTTGGAGTCAGTGGTTGTCAATGCCAATGATGCCGTGATTATTGCCGAAGCCGAACCAATTAGTTTGCCAGGGCCGAGGATTATTTATGTTAATGAAGCGTTTACCCGCATAACGGGTTACAGCAGAGAAGAAGCGATCGGCAAAACGCCACGGATGTTACAAGGTCCTAAGACAGACCCAACCGAGCTTCGCAAAATCCGTCATGCGCTTGAGACTTGGCAGTCAGTCCGGGTAGAACTGATTAACTACCGTAAAGACGGTTCTGATTTCTGGGTAGAGCTTGAGATTGTGCCTGTTGCCGATGAGAATGGCTGGTTTACGCATTGGATCTCCGTGCAGCGAGACATTACGGAGCGAAAGCTGGCTGAAGAGCGTTTACGACTCTTAGAAAGAGCAATCGCTGCTTCTAATAACGGCATTATCATCACCGATGCCCAAGCCCCCGATAACCCGATTATTTACGTCAATTCTGGGTTTGAGCGTCTAACAGGCTATCGCCCAGAGGATGTCATTGGCAGTGAATGCTGCCCCTTTGATCGAACCTATGCAACGCCAAGTATCCTTAAACAACTGCGCCGCGCGATCGCTGAAGGCAAAGAAACCCAAGTAACTTTACGTAGCTCTCGGATCGATGGTTCTTCTTTCTGGAGTGACTTCTGCATTACCCCAGTGCGAGACAATCGAGGCCGCTTGACTAACTTTATTGGAGTTCAGACTGACATTACTCGTCGCAAGCTGGCAGAAGAAGGTTTACGCAACAGCGAAGAACGTTTGCAGCTAGCGCTCGAAGCGAGTGCAATGGGGTTGTGGGATTGGAAAATTAACACTGGACAAATCTATTTCAACCCACAGTGGAAGACCATGCTGGGGTATGAAGTCGAAGAGATTTCCAACAGTTTTCTCTCCTGGGAGCAACTGGTACATCCAGAGGATTTCCCCAGAGTAATAGAATCGATCAACACCCATCTGGAAGAGCGTTCCCCCATCTACGAAGCAGAATATCGGATGTTGAGTAAATCCGGCGAGTGGAAGTGGATTTTGTCTCAAGGCAAGGTAATGGAGCGCGATGTTGGCAATAAACCTGTGCGGATGACTGGTACCAATATAGATATCAGCGATCGCAAACAGGCAGAGATAGAACTAGCGGCGGCTAAAGCTGCCCTAGAACGGCGAATCCAGCGAGAATTGCTGCTGGGACGCATTACCCAAGATATTCGCTCTACCTTACAGCCCACTCAAATCTTTGACACTGCCGCCAGCCAAATCGGTCAGGCGTTCGCCGTCAGTCGCTGCATTATTCATACCTACATTGCCGAGCCAATTCCCAGAATTCCGCAAGTGGCGGAGTACCTCGAACTCGGTTATCCATCCATGATGCAGCAAGAAATTCCGGTCATTGGTAATCGCCATGCCGAACGGGTATTATCGCAAGACCAAGCTGTTGCCAGTAAGGATGTCTATCAAGACCCTCTGTTGGCAGGGATGGCAGACATCATGCAGCACTTGAGCTTGAAGTCCATTTTAGTCGTCCGCACGTCCTATCGCGGTAAGCCGAATGGGATCATTTGTTTAGAGCAGTGCGATCGCTTCCGTCACTGGACTATAGAGGAGATTGAATTACTAGAAGCCGTTGCCGCTCAAATGGGAATTGCGATCGCTCAAGCCAATCTCCTGGAACAGGAGACACAACGGCGTCAAGAACTCGCTGCTCAAAATCATGCGCTAGAGAAAGCCAAACTTGCCGCAGAATCCGCTAATCGCGCCAAAAGCCAATTCCTGTCCAAGATGAGTCACGAATTGCGTACTCCCCTCAACGCCATCCTTGGCTTTACCCAAGTGATGGCTCGTAACGCGGCGCTGACTTCTGAGCAAGCAGAACATCTACAAATCATCAATCACAGTGGCGAGCATTTGCTGGGGCTAATCAATGACATTTTGTCAATGTCCAAAATTGAAGCGGGTCAAGTTACCTTAAATAAAAATCGCTTTGACCTCTATCGCCTGTTGGACTCTCTAGAAGAAATGCTGCGGCTCAAAGCGAATGCCAAAGGCTTACAGCTAATCTTTCAACGAACCACCGACCTCCCCCAATATGTCTTTGCCGACGAAAGTAAGCTACGCCAAGTCCTGATCAACCTCTTAGAAAACGCGATTAAATTTACGCAAATCGGTAGAGTTACATTAAGAGTGTCATTGGTCATTAGTCATTGGTCATTAGTAAAAGACAAAGGACAACTGACAATCCAGTTTGAAGTCGAAGACACGGGTTTTGGTATTGCCCCTGACGAACTGAACACCTTGTTCGACCCCTTCGTGCAGACTCAAACGGGTCGCCAGTCAATGGAAGGGACTGGCTTAGGTTTACCGATTAGCCAACAATTCGTGCGTCTGATGGGAGGAGAACTTACCGTCAGCAGTCAGCTAGGTAAGGGAACCATTTTTACGTTTGATATTCAGGTTGAAAAGGCAACGGCGGCTGATGCCAAGTCCATATCCAGCCAACGCCGGGTAATTGGCTTAGAGCCTAACCAACCTAACTATCGCCTCCTGATTGTTGAGGATGCAGCCGTGAACCGTCTCCTACTGGTTGAGATGCTCCAACCCTTGGGGTTTGAAGTTCGCACCGCCGCTAATGGTCAGGAAGCGATCGCTGTGTGGGAAAGTTGGTCGCCGCATCTAATTTTGATGGATATACTCATGCCCGTCATGGGCGGGGATGAAGCCACTCAACAAATTAAGCGTACCCCAAGAGGTAGTGATACCGTCATTATTGCTCTAACTGCCTGTGCGTTTGAAGAGCAGAGAGAAGTCGTTTTCAGCGCAGGCTGCGACGACTTTATCCCTAAACCCTTCCGGGAAGAGGTACTGTTGGAAAAGCTCGCTCATCACTTGGGGGTGCGTTATCTTTATGAAGAGCAACAACCCACCACCTCACCCCAGTCACCTGCTTGTGTTGAGCCGCTCACCCCAGAGGCGCTGGCTGTGATGCCTACACCTTGGGTGACACAGCTCCATCAAGCCGCTCTCTATGCTGATGACGAGTTGATGAACCAGCTAATTGAGCAAATTCCCTTAGAACATGAGTGTTTGCGTCGAGCCTTAACAACATTGATCGATAACTTTTACCTCGATCAACTCATTGATTTAACTGAACTAGCTGGGTCATGAATAGCAACCAGGCATCCGCACCATTGGCAGATCTCCTCGTTGTTGACGATACACCGGACAACCTGCGCCTGCTCTCAACTATGTTGAGCGACAAGGGGTACAAAGTTCGGAGAGTCATTAACGGACAGCTAGCTCTCAGAGTCGCCTCACTCGCTCCGCCCGATCTGATTTTGCTCGACATCAATATGCCCCAGATGAATGGCTATGAGGTGTGTGAAAAGCTCAAAGCCGACCCGCGAACCCAGGACGTTCCGGTGATTTTCTTAAGCGCTCTCGATGATGTCTCGGATAAGGTCAAAGCCTTCGCGGTTGGTGGTGTCGATTACATTACCAAGCCATTTCAGGCTGAAGAGGTTTTAGCTCGCGTGAATAACCAATTGAGCCTCCGTTCGCTTCAGAAACAACTGTGGGAGCAAAATGCCCTACTGCAACAGGAAATTCTAGTGCGCCAACAGGCAGAGGACGCATTGAAACGTACCCAAGCCCAACTGATTCAAACCGAAAAAATGTCAAGTTTGGGACAACTGGTAGCGGGTATTGCTCATGAAATCAACAATCCAGTCGGCTTTATCTACAGCAATCTCATTCCTGCCCGTGGCTACCTCCAAGACCTGATTCGCCTGCTGGAACTCTACCAGCAAACTTATCCTCATCCCACACCAGAAATTCAGCAGATAGCGTCTGAACTCGACTTGGATTTTTTGCTAGAAGATTGGCAAAAACTGATGGATTCCATGCAAGTGGGCGTCGATCGCATCCAGGGAATTGTGCGATCGCTACAAATCTTCTCTAAACAGAACGAAGCTGATAAAAAAGCTGTAGATATCCATGAATGCATTGATCGCACCCTCCTCATTTTGCAACACCGACTGAGGGCAATGGAGGCGACAGGTAAAATCAAGGTCATTAAAGACTATGGTCAACTACCTAAAGTTATATGTTACCCCAGTCAGTTGAATCAGGTATTTATGAACTTGTTGAATAATGCCATTGATGCTTTGGAAAGCCAACCTGACCCACGGGTGATTACCATCAGCACTTCTGTAGAGACTAGGCAACTAGAGACTCAGGACTCCTCAATTCTCAAGCATCAGTCTTTCCATTCCCTACCCCCCAATTCCCAATTCGTCGGGATTCGGATTGTCGATAATGGTCCTGGAATGCCTGAGAACGTGCAAAAGAAGATATTTGACCCCTTTTTTACCACGAAGCCTGTGGGGAGTGGCACGGGATTGGGGCTATCCACTAGCTACCAGATTGTGGTGGAAAAACATCAGGGTCAAATCAGTTGTATTTCTATCCTAGGGCAGGGGACAGAGTTAATCGTGGAAATTCCGGTCAACCTTAGTAACTAAGTATAAATACAAGCGGCTGTTCCTCTTGATGATGCCTATCAGAATTACACAAGAGCAATAGTAAAATTTAGTATCTTTTTGTGATACGGCAGGCGGAGTTTTGATAGCCTTCTAAAGTGAGTTTGACGTTTCTTGCAAGCGCGAAAACAAGCGTAAAAATTTTAAAAAAATTTAACAAACGAATGATGAAACATTACACTGAAGCATGGCTAAATGAATGGTGCGCCCAAAACGGCTGGACTGATTTATATGTAGAGCGCTATCACTACTGGGCTTTCCCTCCAGGGGCAGTGATGCCTGAGCCAATTCCCCCGCAAGCGCTGCGATTGATT
>JALYGX010000346.1 GCA_030776905.1 Cyanobacteriota bacterium
CAACCCGGATTGGGAGGTGTCACGTTTGATTCAGAGGTGTTTCCCACAGATGCTCTTGCCGTTGGCGAAATGCGATTAACCTTAGAGCGATTTTGCACGGTCTGGATGGCTGGAATTGCCGCCGAAACTATAGTCTACGGCAGTGCGGAGGGAGGCGTAGAAGACCGACAGAAACTCAAAGAAGCACTCCTCGCCTTAGGTCGTCCTGTCAGTGAGTCTGCACTCAAAGAGCGATGGGCAACTCGGCAAGCTCACACGATGATTGAGGAACACTGGGCATCTTATGAAGCGCTAGTTGCAGCAATGGAAAAACGAGCTTCGGTAGAAGAATGCTGTCAGATCATTCAGCAAAATTGCCAAAATTAAAAATTTGTCCATTGTCCTTTGTCAAGAATGACCCGTGACCAGTGACTAATGACTAATAACTTTCACCGCCAAAAACCTGGTTGCGACCACTAGATTTGGCATGGAGCAGGTTATAGTCTGCACGTCTCAGCAGACTTTCTCCTTTCAGGTCATCTTCAGCAATTAAAGAAGCGAATCCCAAGCTAATGGTAATTGGCAGCGCTAATGTTCCATCAATGTTAAAGGGTTGGTCCTCGACTAGGTGTCGCAGACGAGTGGCTACCATTTGGGCTTCCTGAGAGTCAGTCTGACTTAGAACGATTACAAATTCTTCACCGCCATAGCGGAAGATAGTATCTTGAAGCCGCAGGTTGTGTTGTAGGCGAGCAGCAAGTAACTGAAGAACGCGATCGCCTACTTGATGTCCGTAATTGTCGTTGACGGACTTGAAATAGTCTACATCCAACATAACTAAGCTCAACGGCGTAGAGTAGCTGTGAGCATATTGAATCTGTCGGGGTAACTCCCATTCCATTGCCCGACGATTACTTAGTTCTGTTAACGGATCGGCTAATGCCATCGTCGATAGCACGTCGTTAGTCTGCATCAGTTCCCGATAGAACTTCACTCCTCGTAAGCCTGCCTGAATTTGCGCCTTTAGCAGTCGATCTTCTTCCATTGCCACTGCTGACTCCTGCTTCCCTGCTGAAGTCATTAATAAGTAAGCATCTGCCCCCTTTTCCAAGGCCTCGGCACAAGCTTTCAATTCCCGATGCTCGTCTGGTGACCTTTGTTCACCAGTCATCTCAGACAAATCGTTTACTAAAATGCAGTAAGTCCAGGCAAGTTGGGATTGCTGTTTAATTTGATAACACAGTTCTAAACTACCCACCTGGGTTGCTTGCAAAATCAAAACAGCAGGTTGTTTTGCCTGAATCAGTGGTACGACCTCATCCAAATAAGAGGATGCCTCGACCATGCCAGACATTATTTGGCGAATCTGGTTAACGAATGTGGTAAGAAACTGAGCATTTCCCACCACCAATACAGAAGCCTCCATTGTTGTATCTAGCTTCAGAGAGCTAAGGCGTTGACCCTGATTAAACGATGTCAAAACTTCTACCATCAGAAAGCTTTCGCGGTGGGACGTATCAATTACCCGATCTGGGCTTTTTTATCCTCTCCAGAATCTACAGGTAGTGGGAGTAGCGCTGCCTAATTTAAAGGATAATTTTGCTAAATCTTTACGACCCATCGTAAAAACACCTCTCTATTTGAAGTTTACATGAGCAACATCCCCCCTCAGACATGATATTTAGGTAGAAGTTGTCCTTGTTGTTGACTAATTTACTTCGGATGAAGCTTAGAGCGCCGAATCTTATCGATTAAGAAAGCAATATTCAAACAGCTTGCCCTCTACCTCTCATTTTCAACTGAAACTCCATGCGCTGCGCACACAACGAAAAGTCTCATGTGGTAGATAAGACTTACGCCTGGAAATTGTTCTTTCCAAGCCCCTAGCTCGAACGTTTTAGCCAGGGGTTCTTGACGTTAGCCTGGTACAGTAGGCAAAAAAATCCCACCTTTTGAGGTGGAAGTCCTAATGAAAACTATGAACTTATTTTTGGTCGTTTGCAAATCAGTCAACCTTACATCTTGCTGAGGAGAAGCGATCGCTAGCGTCGAATTCCATTTGAGATTTAGAGGGCTTGTGATGGGAGCAAAAGAACAATATTCAGTTCTTCTACTCCACGGTGTAACCTACTGCCGTAATCATCTGTTTGATTGACTCTTCAGACGCTTCCGTGTCAACGCTAACCGTCTTTGCTTGTAGATTGACATCCACCTTTGCCTCTGACTCATGAGTGAGTATCTCATCAGTAATGGTTTTTGCACAGCCATCACAAACCATGTTTGGAACTTTAAAGTTCATTACTGCCATAGTTAAACCTAATTCCTGTACTTATATTTAACTCCAACCCTTAACTTTAACGTTTCTTTGCCTACTTATCGCCTCTCTTAGGGATGGATAAGACTTACCTCGTTAGAGGGTAAAAGAGCAGAGAGTGGTCTTCAAGCTTAAATCCTGGGATTGGGATACAGCCATAAAAAACTTAATGGGTCTAACCGATCGCGGCTAGACCCATTTAAGTACAAAAGATTGAGTTTTCAACAAGTTAACTTTCTGACTATTGACCGTGAATTACTAAGGTTTACAACTCTCACAGCTCCACCTTACTATCTTCCAACATAGTGGTGTCTTCCAAGACCTCGGTTTGGCTTCCTCCGGCTATTTTCGGTACTTTGCCACTACAACCTATGTTTGGTTGGCTTTTACTGTGCTGGGTCACAGATCGGGGACATCACATCTATGCCCATTGGCTTTATTTATTTCCAGTTGTTTGTCTGTCTGGATGATGTCCAATTTCAAAATAACACGGTCTCCCTGACTTGCCGAACCCCATTTACTAAAGTTGACGAGTCTTTACGAGCTGCAAGCCTTGCATTACAAAGTGAAAAGCCTCTGGTACGCCAGCAGCGACGGCAAGGCAACACGGCAACATTGGATAAACAAATGTAAAAATAGATAACAACTTAACTGACAATCACCGGCCTTTAAAGAAGGCGAAAGGGAAGCAAAGTGCTTACCTAGCTACTCCTAAAGCTCCGGTAGTCCCTAATTTCTAAACCTTAGTCCCTAGTTCCTTTTAAACGACCATGCCTGACTCTCCCCAATTCCTCAGCGGTAGTGAAATCCGGCAAACGTTCCTCGACTTCTACGCCAAGCGGGAACATAAGGTGCTGCCGAGTGCCTCTCTCGTGCCGGAAGATCCCACCGTGCTGCTGACGATCGCGGGGATGTTGCCCTTTAAACCCATTTTCTTAGGACAGCGATCGCCTGAATTTCCCCGCGCCACCACCTCCCAAAAGTGCATCCGCAACAACGACATTGAGAATGTCGGACGCACGGCACGGCATCATACCTTTTTTGAGATGCTAGGCAACTTTAGCTTTGGGGACTACTTCAAAGAACAAGCGATCGCGTGGGCATGGGAACTCTCAACCAAAGTTTTCGGTTTGCCCCCAGAACGCCTTATAGTCAGCGTCTTCAAAGAAGATGACGAAGCCTTTGCCATCTGGCGCGACCAAATCGGCATCCCTGCCCATCGCATCCAACGCATGGGAGAAGAGGATAACTTCTGGACATCTGGTCCCACGGGACCTTGTGGTCCCTGTTCAGAAATTTACTATGATTTCCATCCCGAACTGGGAGACGAACACATCGACCTGGAAGATGGTACTCGGTTCATCGAGTTCTATAACCTGGTGTTCATGCAATATAACCGGGACATTGAAGGTAACTTAGTCCCGCTGAAAAATAAAAACATTGACACTGGAATGGGACTGGAGAGGATGGCGCAAATCCTCCAGAAAGTACCCAACAACTACGAAACCGACCTAATTTTCCCAATTATCAAAACTGCGGCTGAAATTGCTGGAATTGACTATGCCAAGAGTGATGAGAATACTAAAGTCTCTCTCAAAGTAATTGGCGACCATGTCCGGGCAGTCGTTCACATGATTGCCGATGGCATTGCTGCCTCAAACACAGGTCGGGGCTATGTGTTGCGCCGCTTGCTCCGTCGGGTGGTGCGCCACGGGCGTTTGATTGGCATTCAAGGGCAATTTGCCGTTCAAGTTGCGGAGACGGCAATCGCGCTTTCCGAATCTGCTTATCCTAATG